>NZ_JBRCUV010000019.1:0-17863 GCF_053498235.1 Thermodesulfobium sp. | reverse complement strand
TATTTCAAAATTTTAAAATCAAAAAATTGAAATCTCTGAAATTGGATAGTTTATTTTTTTAATAATAAAATTATTAAAATTTGACAATTATGATAAGGATTATTTAAAATGGAATTTGTGAAATTTTTAAATTTTTCTTCTATTAAAATTAATAACGATAAAACAATAAAAAATAGATCGAATATTTCAAAATATTTTGTCATAACATACCTGATAATACTTTTAATATCAATTTCAGTAATATTGTCTCTGACAAAAACTGCTTTTAATAATTTTATGTCATATGAAAAGTCAGAAATAAGGCGTATAGCTTATCAATCATATTCTTTAATATATAACTACTTAAATTATACAAATCTCGCTCTATATGAACTTTCAGAAAATATAAATGAGTCAAAAACAAGTTTAGAAATATTATCATCGATGGAGAAAACTATTAGGTATGTAAATGAAATAAAATTCATCCTGTTTATTGATAAAACTGGAAATATGATATCTACTGATCCTGAATTAAATCAAGAGCTCATAAAATCTTCCTCAGTGTGTTATCTGAACAGCGTATACCCATGCTACGGGGATGTATTTTTAAAAGACGGCGAAGAATTTTCTACAACTACAAAGTTATTAGATAAAGGTAGACTGATAATAGGACGTTTATCATCAATAGAATTTTTAAAAAGAAATCTTAAGGCTGATTTCAAGAATTATGAAATTTCATTTATCGATCCAGACAGAAACATATTGAGTTCTACCGTAAAAAACCCATACATTCCTGAAACCGATTTGAAACAACCCTATACTGAAAACCTATTTTTCGGAAAAGATACAATTTCTGCAATTTTCCCAATGTACGAAAGAGAAAAAACTATAATAGTAACTTCATACGTTAGAAACTTAATAAACAAATTTATAAAGCTTACAATTCCCTTTATTTTAGTTATAATTTTAGGATTTATATTATTAATGCTAATTTTTATCCTTTTTTCAATAAAGATTTCAAATTTCCTGAGTAAACAACAGATAAGGTTAAGTTTTAGCGAATCAACAAGAGAGATTAATTCAATATTAATTGAGAAAACTTACTTATATGACATAACACAAAAAATTTGCAACATATTAACTAAAATTGAAGAAATAGAAGTTTGCGCATTCTTATTTCAAGAAAGAGATAATACAAAGATTAAGTCAATTCATGCTAAAAATGAGGATTGCATAGATACATTTTTCAATTTTTTTAATTTTTTAACTACACAAAATGAAGGATTTTACGATTTCTATAAAAACATTAAGGATAAAGAATTTCTTTTGGTAAATGAAATAAAAGATAACAAAGTTTTTAACTACATCAGAAAATATAGCGAATTAGCCAAAATACGTTCAGCCATATTTCTTCCTATAAAAATTAACAATAACTATATATGTACTCTCACTCTTTGGAGCAATAAAAGAATATTTGATAAAGAAATAATATTGATCTTAGAAGAAATATCAAAAAATATTTCAAATAAGCTTGAAATTACAAATCTTGAGATTGAACAGGAGAGAATAAAGAAGAGTATAAAATATCTTGCATATCACGACCATCTAACTAATCTTTACAACAGATCTTTCTTAAAAGAATATATTACAAAGATACTGAGCAAAAGCAAAAAGGCTCTAAAAATTGCTGTTTTTGAAATGGATCTGGACAAATTTAAAGCTGTAAATGATACCTTTGGTCACGATGTGGGAGATGAATTACTGAAAATTGTCGCCAAAAGAATTAAATCTCTCATAAGGACACAGGATATCTTAGTAAGACTTGGAGGTGATGAATTTGCTTTGGTTACAGAATCATTTAATAGTGAGAGCGACCTTGAGTTAATTGCATCAAGAATTATAGAAAAAATATGCGAGCCATTTGTAATAAATAATTTAAAAATAAATATTGGCATAAGCATAGGAATAGCTTACTTTTCTGGAGAATATAAAAAAGACAAAAACGTATTAGAAAACCTATTATTTAAAACAGCTGATAACAATATGTACACATCAAAAGCTAATGGAAGAAATAGATATACTATTTCAAAAATAGATATAGATTAATCTCCTTTTTGACCGTTAATAGAGTTCTTATCTACATAAGGAGCTAGCACAAATCCCTCACCTGGAAATACCGAAATAGGGTTACCATCCTTTAAAAATACTACCTTTTTCACCCCAGGAAAGCTCTCACAGGTATATACGATTTGTTTAAGCATATTGCTAACCCTAAACGAACCTCTGGCATCATAAAAAGAAACTGGCAAATCAAGCAAAACCTTATCACCCTCTAAGATAACCCTGTTTGGACTAACCTTTGGCAATTCAGTAAAATACCCACTCTTCATCTCTTCTTCTGATGGGCCCCTAAATAGGGTATTAACAAGCTCGGAAATCGTTCCAACTTGCTTTCTGACTGGCACAATCTTCCCCTGTTGTTCCCAATATATCATTGCCTCATACTTTTGATTCTGTTCAACAGGAGTCGTAGCCTGTTGTGAGGTAGTAGTCGTAGAATTATTCGTATTTTGTTGAACATTGTTTTTTAGATTTTCATTACAACCTGCTAAAAAGAATAAACCAATTATAAAAAACAAGATAAAAACTTTTTTCATTGATAGATCTCCTTATAAGAATCATAAATTCCCTGGGCTATAGCCTGAGCAATTTTCTCCTGATAATCTGAATTATACACCTGAGAAGCCACAGCAGGGTTTGTAATAAAATCGGTTTCAATTAGTATTGCAGGCATTGTAGTGTATTTTATTACCCAAAATGGCCTTCTAATCGGTCTATCAGTATATACAGGGTTCACCTTTGAAATATCCTTAATCATCGTGCTTGCAAACTTATAACTCTGCGGACTATAGTAATAAACCTGCGTTCCATGAATAGATGGATCAGCACAGGCATTGAAATGAATGCTCACAAAAAGGGCTGCTCCATTCTCATTTGCTATGTTTACTCTTGCTTGAAGCTCAGATTCATTAGCATCGTAACCAGGCATATTATAAGGCTTACCCCACACATCCTTATCAGTTTCTCTAGTCATTATAACCTTGAAACCCATCTTTTCAAGTATGGGCTTCAAATGAAGCGCTACTCCCAGAGTTGCAACCTTTTCCTCAACTCCATTCGCCACGCATCCTGGATCTGAACCACCATGACCCGGATCAATTACGATTATTTTAGCATTTTTTATTGGAGGATATAGATTGTTGTTTGTTTGCGAATTCTGACTGTTTGCAAGTTGACTTTTCTCAGGAATATAGTTATATGGAAGTAACTTAGGAGCCTCATTTGTTATTCCATTTGCCAGGCTTAACAAAGGCTTAGAGCTTCCCACGCTTATAAGTATGCCGCCATCAATCTTTGAAATATTGTAACTTGCCTTGACATCGCTCCCAACAACCACTCTCACCATGTCAGGAGTATTTTGGGCAAAATGAATTTCACTTATGATGTTTGAGTTAGAAGTAGGTATAATAACACCTTTTTTAACAATTTTTGAATTTTCTATATCTAAAACTATTCTTCCATCGTCCAGTCTAAAATAGCTAAACTTAGGCTCCCCCTGAATCTGAACAAATACAACAGCAGTATTATCTTGAGAAGATTTAAAGAAAACGTTTTGGACAGTTAATAGATCTTGAGCCTTAGCAATACTGGGTATAAGTAGTATAAAACAAAACAAAAGAAAAATAAAATTAAAAAACCTCATTGAAAAGTAAGCTCTCTTATAAGGGAGTTTATTTCAGAGCTCTGATCGGCGTTAAAATATATCTTAAAGGGTTTTGCGTCAGGCCATTTTGGCCATACTCTTTGACCTGTTATTCCATCATATAAATCGTTATATGAGACTATTGTTCCTTGTAAATCCTGTTTCGTTGGAATCTGTTCTTCACCTTGAGGATAAATTAACTTACCCTCTTTGTTGTATACTTCAAACCACGCATCTACTTCTACCCACCCTTGTGCCAATCTTTTCAGTCTATCAGTCACCAGATAAACATATCTCAAAGGATTTACTGGCTTCCAACCCATTGGACTTACGGGGTTTGTATCGAAAAAAGAAAAAACGTACAATTTATCAGCATCATATTTATCTATAATATCCTTTGCAACAAGTTCATCCAAAGGACCATGCGATCTGTCAAGAAGAGCCTTTTTACTAAACTCATCAACCTTTAAATTATTATTTACACTCACATGCATTTTTGCCTCCCTTGGATCCACAAATTCAATCTCCCCTAAATCCCTAAAAAAGTTATCCTCTTTTACCGCGCCTTTAACTTCTTTTATAAAGTTACCCTTTGGACCATAAAAATCTGTAAGTATCAAAACTAAAGCTTTACCTTCTTTTCTCCCCTCAGCATAACAAATTGAAGAAAAAGAAGATGTCACAAAAACTAGAACAATTAAGAATAAAACTAAATACTTAATATTATCACAGTCCTAACTAGTTATTATACTTTATTTTGATTTTAACTTAATTATACCAATAAAAATTAAAATTCAATTAAAGTATTGACCGATGAACTTAAATACATACAGATGGTCTATAAATTCCTATATGAACTATTAAAGCATCATCGGTAGAAAATGCAATCCCATAATTATCATACCTTGCATAAACCTCTGCAATAGTAGACGCATCGGGATAATCGTTAGAAATATTTGGCATGCCAAAAGTATTTAAAGCCCTCTCAATGTGATCTCCTAAACAAATTCCTTCCTTCGTTATGTAAAACTTGCTCAAGAACATAACTGGAAAGGCATATACGTTTATCATATTTAAAACCCAACTATCACCAATTTTTTCGTAATACATCTCTAAATTTGCATGTTCAAACCCCTCAATTTTAAAAAACCTTTGATCAAGTTCAAACTCTTTGATGCTCGTTGGCTCAGTATCCAAGATTTTATTAACTTCTTGCGGACTCATACCAAGCCTTATATCCCCTACACCCTCGCCGGGCGAAATTAACCATGGATTCCCTTTTCCAGGTCTATTAGCCATAAAGTTCTTTGTTTACCTCCTTATTGGGCAAAGTCTTAAATCTTTTTTGACACCAAAGCCATTGTTCAGGGTAAAGCCTTATAATCCTCTCGGTTCTCTTTACTACCTCTGTCATGGCAAGTAAAATCCATTCGTCTCTAGGCAAGGATCTATCAATCTTTATTTCAGGCTCGATTATCAGGCAATGTTTATTGTTCTCCTTTCTAAAAGTGAATGCAGTATAAAGATTTACGTTCCCCTTGTAAGCAAAAAAGGCAGCTCCAGGATAAGTGGAGGCCTTTATCCCAAAGAAATCAATAAAAATGCCATTTTTCCCTGCATCCTGATCGGATAAAAGCGCAAATAATTTTCCAGTTTTTAGAATCTTTAGACCTTCTCTCAAAGACCTTTCTTTTTCTACAAGAATTATTCCCTTTGTCAATCTCAGAAAGGAAAACAATTTGTCTATAATATCCCTTACCTGTTCCTTCACGACTATTGCAATAGGAATTCCAAGACCTATCGACATGGTTGCTAGAAGTTCCCAGTTACCCAAATGAGCTGATGCAACTACAAAAGACTTCTTTTCTCTTAGCACTTCAGAAAAGTTTTCTAAACCTATTACTTCAACGTTCTTCATTATTTCAGTTATATCCTTATTTCGTGCTTTCACTAATTCTATTAGATTTAAAACGTAGTGAGATAAGTTTTTAACTGCCACATCACGTCTCTTTTCGTCTGACCAGTGAGGAAACGCTAAAGACAAATTTTTTAAAATGAGCTCCCTCGACCTTGGCAGCAAGAAAAACAGAATCCTACCACAAATTGAAGCAAGTGGGCTACTTAACTTATCAGGAATCTTATCGATAATAAATATCAAACAAGCGATAATCTTAGACTTCAAACCTGAAACTCTCAGGAGAAACGTCAATCATAATACAGGCTTTTGCAACATAATTTATATTATTTTTTTTACAAAAGTCTACTGCCTCTTCAGATTCTGAACCTGGTTGAAACCAAACATTTCTAATATTTAGCCTAAGCATATCCTCCAATACTGGCAAAGTTTTATCAGGTGGAATTATTAAAACAACAGCTTCAGGAACTTCTGGCAAAGAAGTTATATTTGGATAAACCTTAAAACCGTCAATTTCTTTAGCAGCTACGTGTACAGGATATACTGTAAGCCCTCTTCCTACAAGCGTTTTGAAAACCTTATAACCGTACTTTTCTTTTTTTGGACTTGCTCCAACTACCGCCCACTTTTTAAACTTTTCAAACATATTAATATTATTTTCTACATTCACTTTATATTAATTTCTCCTTTCAAGATCAGAAAATAAAAGAACACTAAATATAATAATATCATAATCAAACTGCCAAATAGCATCTCTATTTCAAAAGGGTATTATGAAAAGCTATCCACAAGCAAGATGCTTGTGTTACTATATAGCATATACTTTCTTATATATTTGATCTATAATAATATTGTAAATAAATGGGGGCGAAAGGTTTCGACATAGAGATTGATGTAAAGGCTTGCGAGTCGAGGTGGCGTTGGCCTCGTTAAAAAGCGCCAAAAAAATAAGTGCCAACAATAACAGTTTAACTTTAGCAGCTTAATCTACTCTTCGGAGTAGAACTTGAAAATTGTGTGCTCCCTCTTGGCACACAATTTTAATTTAGAGAGGAAGAAGGAAAGTTTGACCTGGGCTTTTCCTTCTTAAATAACAGGTCTTAGTTTCCAAGAACCGTGTCCAGAGCGGGTCTTGGAAGCGAAAATTAAAACTCTGGACTACGCTCGTAGACAGCTTTTACATCGCTTTGTGGACGTGGGTTCGATTCCCACCGCCTCCACCATAAAAAATGATAAAATTATATTAATTTTTCTTGTAAAAAACATGGAGGTTTATATCTTGAAAATAGGCATTTTTGATTCGGGGTTGGGTGGAATAAATATCTTAAATTCTTTAATAAATGTCAATTCTCACGTACTTGAGGATATATTTTATGTTGCTGATACAATAAATGTCCCCTACGGGAATAAAGATCCCGAACAACTTGAAGGCATCGTTAAAAATATTATCTCATTCCTTGAAGAAAAAGGCTGCAATTTGATTATTAGCGCTTGCAATACAACTTCATCTACTATATTAAATAAATTAAAAGAAAATACTTCTGTCCCAATAATAGGCACAATAGAACCTACAGTAAACTTCATAAAGGAGACCTTTCACCAAAAAAACCTAATAATTCTTGCTACAAAAGCCACAATTGAAAGCAAGGCTTTCGAAAATGCTCTTAAAGCGTATAATTATAAAATTTACCCTGTCGCATGTCCAAAGTTGGTTGATGCCATAGAACTAAAAGATCCCTCACTTATAATAGAAGATCTTTTAGAAGAGTATCTTCAAATTAATATCAATCATGATGAACCAATAGGTTTGTTATTAGGTTGTACACATTATCCAATGATTAAAGATAAAATAAAAATGGTCGCATCCAAAATCTTCTCTTCAAATGAAGTAATTATATTAGATCCATGCACAAAGATCTCACAAGAGGCGCTGAATTTGATACCAAGAGATATTTCAATAAACAAAACGAAAAAGGTATTCATATACGATACATTTGACGTAGAATTATTAAAGAAAAAGATAGAGTTTTATTTCAAATTTGACAAAGTAAATATTTACTTTGAACAAATATCAAATATACAACCGTTAAATGAACTCAGGATCAAATAGTCTGAGCATTAATCCTGATTCATTATTTTACTCTATTATTGAAAAACATAACATTACCATTACAGATGCTGAATTTACAAAAAGTAATTTTCTAAAAATACTAGATCATTCACCCTCCCCTTATTTTCTCTGTAGCGATCTCATAAAGAGACCTCTTTTTGCCTATAGACTCTTCACAATACTTTCTTCAAGCATTTATTTAACAAAAATACTTCTACAACATCCAAATTATATGGATCTCTTAAGTTCTGTGAATTTCGAAATGAACCTAAGCTTAGAAGATTACATTACAGAAGCTAGAAAGACTACCGAAATATTCAAGGGATTTGAAAACAAAATAAACGCCCTCAAAAGATTAAAGTTAAGGGAACACCTTAGGATCGCAACTCGAGAGATTCAAGGCAACTTAGACTTATACAACTGTTCCCTTCAACTAAGTTTCCTTTATGAGGCGCTTTTACGAGAAGTTCTAAATGTTTGTCATAACTATCTTGAAGCAAAGCTTGGGAAAAAAATACCTTTTTTTACAGTTTTTGCTGGTGGAAAGCTTGGGGGTAGAGAAATAAATTATTGCTCTGACGTGGATCTTGTTTTTATAGCACCTCAAGAAATTGACTACGAAGATTTTAAACTATTAAACAAATTAGCAAGATTTTACGTAAAGGTTCTATCAGATTTTACACAGGAGGGATTTTTCTTTTATGTAGACCTCAATTTAAGGCCTGAAGGTCCTGACGGAGCTCTTTTGCCAAAAAAAGATACATCAATTGAATATTGGAAAAAATGGGCTGATCCCTGGGAGTGGCAATCATTGATAAAGTTTAGACCTGTTGCAGGAGACATAATTCTAGGCAAAGAAATCCTAAAATCTCTTAATAAAATAATTTACCCAAATTTTCCATTAGAAAATAGAATAGAACATATAATTCAAATAAAAGAAAGAATAGAAAATCAAGTCTCAGATGACTCTTTAGAATTAAAAAGGTCAGCAGGTGGTATTAGAGATATTGAGTTCTTATGCCAACTATTCCAAACCCTCTACGGTTATGTCTATCCAGAATTGCAAGAAGTAAACACGATAAAAGTCTTAAAAGTACTATTAAAATTTAATCTTATCAATTTAGACGAGTTTAATGCCTTATACAACGGCTACATCTTTTTAAGAAGGATTGAACATCTTTTAATGATATACAATAACCAAATAGTACATGAACTTAGCAAAGATTCTGAACAAAACGCTATTATAAGCAAACTGATGGGTTTTTCTAGCGAAAACGACTTAATAAATGCAATCAAAGAAAACAAAGAAAAGATAAGAAAAGTATTTGAAAAACACTTCAATAAATACTCTTGGTTTAAAAGAAAAGAACTAAAGAAGGGCATCTCTCAGATAATAGAATTAGACGGAAGCGATCTAGAAAGCGTTAAGAAATTATTAATAGATTTTAATAACAAGATTTTAAAGGACATAAAGGTCTTTTCAAATATAGAGGAATCCTCTAAATATCTATTGTTACTCAAAGTAGGCAGCACAAAATTTCAAGAGTCACTATCCTACCAATTAGAAGATCTCCTAATAGAAATATGCAAAACAAATTACCCAGATTATACCCTTAAAAACCTTTCCCTATTTCTTTCAAATATGAAAGGAAAAGATACCTTCTTTCAGGTATTGATGGACAATAAATATCTAAAAAACTTGATTCTTTCCTTTTCAAATTTTAGCCCGTATCTATTAAGTAAAATCGTAAATGAGCCAGAGTATCTTGATTATCTGATTGAAACGAAAGAAACCAACTTCGAAAGCATAAATAGTAGAGAAATTATATTCAATCCAAAGAACATTAGCAGTTCAATTTTTAGAGAAATTTTAAATATTTCTCAGTGTTATCTGACAAATATGAGAAATGAAACCTGGTTACAAAAAGAGATTTCATACCTTGGCCAAAAGTTATGTGAATATTGTTTCGATCAAAATATTCCAGAAAATTATAAGGACAAAATTGCCATCTTAGCTCTTGGAAATTTCGCAACAACAAGGCTTACCATAACTTCTGATCTGGATATAGTGTTCGTTCACTCAGACCAGGATTCGGAAACAGAATCTTATACTTTACACAAAAATGCCCAAAGGGCTGTTATAAATTTTCTAAATACATACGACAACGAAATCTTCCCTCTCTACTTCGATCCAAGACTCAGACCAGAAGGAGACAATGGAGAATTGATAAGGAGCCTATCAGCTTATAAATTTTACTATGAAAGATATTTAGAACCCTGGGAAAGAATTGCCTATTCGAAGTTAAAATTTATTTGTGGAAATTTTAACCTAGCAAAGTCTTTGATTATGCTAACAAGAGAATTTTGTTATAAACCATTTTCTGATGAAGAGTTAGAAGATCTATTAAAAATAAGAAATAGAGTAATAAATGAAAGAATAGATAAAAATTTAGATCCAAAAATGGACATAAAGCTTGGGCCTGGGAGCCTTATGGACATTGATTTCTTATTGCAGGTCTACAGATTGCCACTGGCAAAAAATTATAAACCTTTAAGACTTTCCGATCCGTGGTCAATTCTTAAAAATATGGACAGCTTCGCACCATGGTCACCTAAGGAACACAGCATTCTAAAAGAGGCGTTTATCTTTTATAACAAAATCATTGTAGCACTTAAATTTTTAAAGGGTAATAGTAACAGTCTAAATTTATCAGAAAATGAGCTGCACGTTCTAAAAAAAATTATAAAGTACAAAGAAACTACTGATATAGTTGAATACTATACAAATCTTAATATGTCAGTTAAAGATATCTTCGATAAATACTTTATTCAGGCATCAAAAGTAAAGCTTAAAGGATAAATTACACTTAACTTTGACACCTAACAGCAATCAAATCCCTACAAATAGCCAATTTATATTTTTAGATAAGTCATTTTTGCCACTACGTTTTAAAGCGAGGGTTCTTCAAAATATAATAAGACATTCCCTTTTTTTACTAACACACTATAATTGTGTTCTTACCTTTAGCTTTGGCTTCATACATTTTTTGGTCAGCTTTATTTACAAGATCAATGTAGCTTTGTTCATCGTTAAGCTCTGCAATACCACCGCTAAATGTGTATTGAATCTTTTTGCCTAATACATCAATGCTTTTTGATTTTATATTATTTTGTATTCTAGTTAAAATCTCTAAAGCTTGGTTTTTTGTAGTGTGAGGAAACAGTATTACAAACTCTTCTCCACCGTATCTAAATGCTGAATCTGAAGACCTTATAAATTTTGTTATATTTCTTGCAAAATCTTTTAAGACAATATCTCCAATATCGTGGCCAAATGTATCGTTTACTTTCTTAAAGTCGTCTAAATCAATAAAAGCTAAACTTAATGGGTAATTATACCTTCTTGCTTTTTGGAATTCTATATCGGCTGTCATATCAAAGTATCTTTTGTTAAATAGACCTGTAAGTCCATCTCTTATGGATCTATCAAAGAACTCATTTTTTTCTTCTTCCATTTCAAAAATCTCTATTGCTTTGTGCAAAGCAATCTCAATTACACTTTTTACATTTTCTAAGATTTCTAGATCAATATTTGCAATCAAAGCATTAGATTCTATTACAAAAAACAATAAGCCTGTGATAGTTTCATGGAAGTCTCTTGCTGCAAAAGCGCATACTTTGTAGTTTTCTTTAAGCTTATACTCAAAGATCTCATTAAGTGTAATTTCACTACAACTCTTTGAGTTAATAACTTCATTAAAAGCCAATACTGTATCTTTGTAAGAAGCATCAAGCGCGATTGGCTTTGGAAGAACAGAATCAAAAAGTATAGTTTTTTTACCAAACCCTACTGCAAGGATTCTTTCAATAGCTACCACTTGTTTAATCTTATCAATGACTTCTCCTATGTGTTCAAAAAACATAGTTTCGTATATTGCAATTTTTGATATAGAAGAAATTACCTCATTTGCCTTTGATAGCTTTTGTATATCTTTGTGCCCTTCAAATGTTAAGTAGAGCCCTACATCAAGATTTTTTAGGTTTTGGATTATGTAAGAGACAAATTCTTTTTTTATTATACTTCCGTGCTGGGGAGCTATTTGTTCTATATCCAGTTTTTCAATTTTGCTTAGACCATTTTTTAGTATCTCATTTGAGGGCATGTAGTGCTCATGAAATGGTTTTATCTTCTCAAAATAGCTTTTAGCATCAGCAGCATAAAGAGAAAATTCTTTGGTAAAGCCTCCAAATATATCACTTGAAAACAGGGTCTTTGTTTTTACATCGTATGTACATATAGCCCCTGGAAAGTGCATATATGGTGTGAATATGAATTCTAAAGGCCTATTTGGTATATTGAGTTTAAAGTTATTTGATTCTACTTCTATAAATTCTACACCCCAGTCATAGTGAATAAGTAGGGCTTTTGTGCGCCAGTGGGTTACAACAAATTTGTCTTTTGTGCCTACTTCTTGAAAGATATCAGACATACAGGCAGTTATGTCTGGATCTTGGTGATGGCTTATAAAGTACTTAATATCGTCTAATTCCATAAGTGATAGTATTTTATTTCTTGTGACGCTCCAGGTAATTTTAGAGCCAGGATCTATAAGAATGGAATTTGACCCATTTTTTATTAGATAAACATGGCATTGAAACGGATCATTGGGTATAACATAGCCTACCCAATACACATCTTTAGAAATTTCAATGGGCTTTGTATAGTCAAGATTCATATATCACCACACAAAAAATCGTTTTTAATCTCGTTCACTTTATATTCTCCTTTTCTTTTCTCATTTAATCTTCACTAACAAACCAATACAAAGCTCTTGTGTTTTTTTCCTGTTTAGCTTTATACATTGCGATATCAGCCTTTTTTATAATCCTCTCCTGTGAAATGTTTTTTGTTTTATCATATAGGTACACTCCCATGCTTAATCCTACATCTACAAATACGTTTGGAACTATCTCTATTGGAGTTTTCACAGCTTTTTCTATTGCTTTTAATATCTTTTCTAAGTGCTTTGAGTCTTTAATAGATTCAAGCAGTAAAACAAACTCATCTCCCCCCAAACGGGCAACAAAGTCCGTTTTTCTAATAGTGTTCTTTAGGCGTAAAGCAATTGTTTGCAAAACGATATCTCCTTTATTGTGTCCAAACTTGTCATTTATCGGTTTAAAATCATCTAAATCTATCATACATACAGCTAATTTTGTGTCGTAGCGGTTTGCTCGGCCCATTGCCTTTTCAAGCTCTATCTCCAAATAGGATCTATTTGGAAGCTTTGTTAAAGGATCGTGAAAAGCCTGAAAGTGAAGTTCTTCTTTAGCTTTATGCAGTGGTGTTGTATCAATGACGCTGTATATAATAGCCTCTTGATTATCTGCTAAATCAACAAATGATCCAGTCATTTCTACCCAAATTAAAGTATTATCTTTTTTCTTAAATTTATATTCTATATTAATGGCTTCATTTTGATTTTTTAAAATTTTTGAAACATATTTTTTAAATGCAACAAATGATTCTGCGCTTGTGTGTAAAACAAATGCACTTTTACCAATGATTTCTTCCTTTTCATATCCAAAAATCCTGCAGAAGCTTTTGTTTACATCGCGTATTATTCTATCTTGATCTACTACAAATATAGCAGCTGGGTTATTATCAAATATTGCCTTGTGGTATTTAAAGGCTTGCTCTAGCTTTATTTGTGCTTCTTTGAGTTTTTCTTCGATAATTTTCTGCTGTGTTACATCTCTACCTACTCCAAGAACACCTATAATATTGCCGTCTTTGTCTTTGAATGGAGCTTTTATAACGTCCAAATGCAGGTATTTGCCAGCTACGTTGCCATATTCATCAAATCTACCAGCTTTCTTGGTAGAAAGTACTACTTCATCTGAGTTTGTACACAGCTCACCAAACGTGTGATAGTTTGGATCATCAGGTCTTTTAGCCCTTATTCTATTTGCAAAGTACAAATCAGTTTTACCCAGGGGCTCAGATGTGTCTTTTGCAAGAAGAAGCTTTTCACAGATAGCTTTGTTAACAAATAAATAACGCTTGTTTGTGTCTTTTAGCCATATCAAATCTGGCACGACATCTGTAATTTCTCTTATAAAGCTCTCTTGCTCTTTGATCTTGTTCTCGTTTTCTTTCAGATCTGTTATGTCAACAAAGTAATGCAAATATATATCTTTATCTAAACCTACCCAGTGAGACTGCCAATATCTATCAGCAATATACAATTCTTTTACTACATGTTCTTTATCTAAAACCCTATCTAATTCACAAAAGTAACAGTGCATATCAGGCGTAATATGGCCTTTTCTGAAAAGCTTTTGGTCTTCTTCTTTTAATGTTTGGCCTTGCCATAATTCAGCAAAGCAAAACCCGCCAACTTTAGAATGAAACACATCAAAAGCTGCTTTATTCTGAAATAAGATTATGTGGTTTCTGTTGAGAAGTAAAGCAGGTATTTGTATACCATCTAGCATTTTTTTAATAAGTTCAAAGTACTTTGGTTTTGTTAGATCAAAAGGTACGTTTTCCATAAGTATACATCCTTGACTTTAGCAACTTTTTTAAAAATTTTAAATCCTTTATTTCCTACTTGCTCCAACTCCTTAAATCAGTTTTACAAAACTCATATTGTATTTTTACAATCTCAATCTGTCTCAAAATTTTAAATATCTTACTCTAAGATTATTTTTTTGTAAAGAAAAAAAACCTTACTGCTCACCTTACAACCCCTAAAATCTAACCCCCCCCAAAAAAAAAAGATTAAGAGTATTTTTCTAGTTTTTTATATACTCTTTTATTCTTTTTATCGATAGCTTTATAAACTCATCTTCAGTTTCACAACCAACAAACAATCTGTTTAATTTAATTGCAGCTATTCCTGTTGTAAAGCTCCCAGAAAATGGGTCAAAAATTAGATCATCTTTTACAGTACTTGCTAATATTATTCTTTCAAGTAATTCAAGAGGCTTTTGTGTGGGGTGTTTGCCGAATTTTTTTTCATCTTTTTTAGGAGCCGATATACTCCATACCGATTTCATCTGTTTTTTGTTATTTAACTTCTTCATTTCTTCGTAGTTAAAGCAATGCTTAGATTTTTCATCCTTTGCTGCCCAAATTATTGTCTCTGTAGAATGTGTAAAATACCTACAAGAAATATTTGGAGGAGGATTGAGTTTTTCCCATGTAATATCATTTAAGATTTTCATCCCTAATTGTTGCATAGCAAACCCAACAGAATATATGATATGATGAGTTCCAGAAACCCATATAGTGCCATTCTTTTTTAGTAGCTTTTGACATCGAGATAGCCACTTAAGATTAAATTTGTGGTTTCCATCAGCTCCATTTGATTTGTCCCAATTTCCCTTGTCAACTTTCACCATTTTACCTGAATGACAGGTTATACCACCATTGGATAAAAAATATGGCGGATCTGCAAAAATCATATCAAAAAGACCATCAGGATATTTTTCAATAAGAGTATCCATAAATTTAATACAATCGACTTGATAAAGTAAAATTCCTGCTCTTTCATCTTTGAAAACACAATTGTCTTGGGGAAAATTATAATCAGAAATTTTATTTTGAGTTATTTTACTTACTTTTAAGCTTTTTGAATTCATTTAGATCACGTCCAATTTTTTCTGCAAATTCACCCAACTGATAGAATCAGTTAAACCCAACTCTATTTGAAATGTGTAAATCTTAACTTACTCAAATATTGCAAGTTTATGCAATCACTTTTCCATAATCCACCGGTTTTATTATAATTTCATTTTTCATCATTTTGCATATTTCATACAATCTCCATACATTTCATCCTTCTTATTTTATTTTGTTATTTTTCTCCTAAAAGCCAGGAAAAAACTTTGTATAAAATAAATGCTGTTGTAGCAGAAACTAAAAGAGAAACAAACCAGTTTATAACAATCTCCTTTACAACCTTAACCTGAATATATTTAACTCCCCTTGCAAGTCCTGCACCACCAATTGCTCCAACTATTGCCTGATTCATAGATGTTGGATATCCTAAGAGAGCTGCTATATATACTGTTGTAGCCTGACCTAACTGAGCTCCAATTGCACTGTTTATTTCAATCTGAACAATATGAAGCCCTACTTTCTCTAAAAGAGATCTTCCCCATGTCAAAGCACCAATACCGACAACTACTCCTCCTATAAGTCCTGCAAACAATAAAGATTTAACAGTACCGCTACCATAAAGAACACTAACAGCCAATCCACTGTTGTTTGCTCCCAGAGTAAAAGAGGCATAACAGCATACAAGAATTAAAATATATTTTTTGAATGTCTCTGCAGTTTTTGCCTTTACTGTGCCTACAGTTTTAGTAAAGATAAAACCAAGAATACACCCAACTAAAGGAGTTCCAACCCATGTAATAGCAAGAGGTAACATTGTATACTCCCAAGCAATTGGTGCACCTGTAGCAAGTCCAACACCAACTATTGAAAAACAAGCTAATTGAGCTGTTGATATGGGAAGCTTGAGCCATGTGTTTACAGCAGTAACTAAAGCTGCATTAAGCATCATTATCATTGCTCTAAAGGGCGTAATATACTCAATAGGTATAATACCAACACCTAATGTTTTAATTACTTCATGACTTTGCAATGTAGCACCAAGCAATGCGAATACTGCCATTAACAAAGTCGCCTTCTTAATATCCAATATCTTAGTACCATAAGCTGTACCCATTACAGCACCAGTATAGTGAGAGCCAATAGTCCATCCAAAAAACAAGCCTGCAATAATCATTCCCACAACATAGAAGGTTTCCATACTTTTACCTCCTACTAATAATTTGTGTTATAAAGTTTATATGAATGGGTTTTACCCATTACAAGCACAAAAGGAAAGGCAGGAGAACTCCATTTTACCTGGGTTATTGAGCCCTTTTAGGAGTGTGTTCCCTGCTTCCCATAACCATGATAGGTTGATTGGATCTTTAGAATCCTTGTCAACATGGAGGATTGGTTGGGAGGCTTTACCTGCCTTACCAAAATCCAATACACTGGAGGTGTAATTGTGTATAATCTGTTTGTTGGTATTGATGTCTCCAAGGATTCCTTTTCTGTTACTGGCCTTGAGCCTAAAGGCAACATATGTTTTTCTATCACTGCCAATATGGATCTTAATGGTTTTTCTGAACTCTTTAAGTCCATAAATTCTGTTTGCAAAGACCCTTCTAAAGTTTTTGCTGCAATGGAATCTACTGGTTGTTATCATATCAATCTCTTTTCTTTCCTCTGTTCTAAAGGAATTAATACTGTTATTATTAATCCTATTCTCATCTCTAATTTTACCAAGTTGTCTTTGAGAAAGACCAAAACTGATAAA
The DNA here is from genome assembly GCF_053498235.1 of Thermodesulfobium sp. Taxonomy (NCBI): domain Bacteria; kingdom Pseudomonadati; phylum Thermodesulfobiota; class Thermodesulfobiia; order Thermodesulfobiales; family Thermodesulfobiaceae; genus Thermodesulfobium; species Thermodesulfobium sp. The sequence continues at coordinate 713 of NZ_JBRCUV010000019.1, read as the reverse complement.
AAAGACTCCCTTACAATTGCTCAGTTCATCCTGGTGCATAAGGATTCCATTTCTAAATTTTCTGTTCCTCAAGACATAAAAGACCTTAGGGATATAGCTAGAGAGAGGGAATCTCTTTGTAACATGATCGCTTCTACTAAAAATGAAATTAAACGTATCCTTCAGTTTACCTTTCCTGAGATGGAATCCCTCTGTAATATCTTTACTCAAACTATGCTGAATTTCATTAAAAGTTTCCCATCTGCGCGCCTTATTAAAATTGCTGAGCCTAAAGCTATTGAAAAAGCTCTTGAAAATAATTTTTCCAGAGGTAGGAAGATTACAATAACTGCTTACGATATCATTAAGGCTGCTCAATCCTCTGTAGCTTCGGTTAGCCTTGCTAAGGAACTTATCCTTCCTGAGAAAATCTCTACGCTCCTGCATCTTATGGAAAGACTTGATAAAATAACCGATATACTCTCCAATTTCTGTCAGTCCATGATGATAGACGAACTTGAGATTATTACCTCTATTGAAGGTATTGATAAAACTAGTGGAGCTACTTTTCTCGCTGAAGTCGGAAATATCTTTAACTTCCCTTCCCATAAAAGCCTTATTGCCTTTGCAGGGATAGACCCTTCTGTTTTTCAGTCTGGTAAGTTTGAAGGTAAAAGCAAGATTTCCAAACGAGGTAACCGTCATCTTAGAAGAGTCATTTACATTATGACTGT
>NZ_JBRCUV010000018.1:0-9993 GCF_053498235.1 Thermodesulfobium sp. | reverse complement strand
ATCTTTGTTGGGTGAAGATTTTAATGAATTAGTTTCCGAATTTTTTAATTTTAGTGAAAAGAAAAAAGAATACTTTTGGAAAGAATGACTTAAAAATAAAGTTGTATCTAGTGATGAACGAATACGCAATTTATTCGAAGGAGATTTTAAGAAATTTGAAAATCTTTGTATTGAACAAAGAGAAAAAACTAAATTAACCGCTGCTGATGTTTTTAATTTTCTACTAAAGAAAGATTTTCTGCGACCAGGTCTAGAACTTATTTGTAATTACTGTAAACTTCGTAATTGGATATCTTTGCAGGAAATAGATGACATATGGAGATGTAATTATTGTGGAGGTGATAATAAAACTAGTTTACAGTTAAAAGATGAGGGCGATTGGAAATTCAGAAAAAGCGGGCTTTTTGCAAAAGACAATAATCAAGAAGGGGCTATCCCCGTTATTTTGACTCTATTAGTTTTTTTGAGAATTTTTGATTCTTCAATAAAACTTACTTATTCTCCATTTGTTTATTCTACATCATTAAACTTAACCAGCGAAAATAGATCTTGTGAGATTGATTTTTGTATTTTACAATTTCAAGAAGGAGGTAAAATCCAATTAGGCATAGGAGAGTGTAAAAGCGAAGGTGGTCTTATTGATCAAAAAGATGTTGATAACCTCAAATTTGTCTGGAATAAAATTAAGAATCTGAATATTGATTGTTATCTTGTTTTTTCGAAGACTGCAGAAAAATTTAAACAATCAGAAATTGATTTATTCAAAAAAGTGAAAGAAGAAAACATTCCAATTATTTTATTGACGAATAAAGAAATGGAACCTTATTATCCATATCGGGAAATTCCAGAAGTTGATAATTTGCCAGAAAAATATGCGCGTGACATGACAGACATGAATAGAAATTCTATATATTTGTACTTAAGAGATTGAACCTATAGAGTCGTTGGCTTCTGAAGAAATTTTGGCAAAACTAAGGAGCGGGTGGGCAAAAAGAAAGTGGGTTTGAGTGTTGTTCCCCACGAGGAATTTTTGTCTGTACTTCGTCCAGTAATTGCGATCATGTTTTAATCCAGTTTCACTATAAGCGATATGCTCAAAGTACTATCAAAATATTGTTGAGCTATAATAATTATAGAGATATTTGTGTTAGAATAAACTTATATTCAAAATAAGAAAGGTGGGGTTATCTGTGATGAGAACCTACATTTTATTTTTTATCTTTTTCACATTAACTGCGTTTATTTTTTCCGGACTTTCCTATTCAAAAGGAATGCCGAATGTGCCAAATCAAAATAATCTTGAAAAATTTGAAGACAATCATGGTCAAAAAATTAAGGAAATAAATATTCAAAAAAATCAGGAAAAAAAAGAGATACAAAATGAATTTAAAAACGAAATCCAGGAAAAAAACGAAATTAAAAATAATAGTGGATCAGAAACCGATATGACGAATGCTGAAAATGAGGCAAATCAACTAAAGCAAGAGAAACAGGAGGTTAACAAGTATTACACTGAAGAGCTTAAAGCGAATGGCAAAGAAAATAAATAATAAGTCTAAATTTATTTTGTAAAATGAACGTACACGATGCTATCTTATATGCACATCTGCAAAATAATAAAGTAAGGTGTCTTGTTTGCCCGAGATTGTGCACTTTATATGAGGGAGAAACGGGTTATTGTGGAGTAAGAAAAAATATATCTGGAGAACTAAAAACTTTAATCTATTCTCTAGTTTCTTCTGCTGCCGTAGATCCGATAGAAAAAAAACCACTTTTTCACTTTTTTCCTGGTAGCAGGGTTTTCTCTGTTGGTACTTTTGGGTGTAATTTCAGATGCTTAGGGTGTCAAAATTGGCAGATAGCTTGTTCTCAACCCACTGGTGGAGAAGATATATCTCCTGAGTATCTTCTGGAATTAGCGAAAAGATATTCATGTAGGGGTGTAGCCTGGACTTACAATGAGCCAACTATCTGGATAGAATACGTGTTGGATTCTGCAAAGATAATTAAAAAGAGTGGACTTTATACCGTAATGGTTACCAATGGATATATTACTTTGAAGGCACTTGATTTAATAGCACCTTATATTGATGCTTACAGGGTAGATCTGAAAGGTATAAGAGGTAAATACTATCGTGAAGCTGCGAATGTAGATGACATTAAGCCTATTTTATTAGCTATAAAAACTGCTAAATATAAATACAATTGTCATGTTGAGATAGTTACAAATGTAGTTCCTGGATACAACGACTCTTCTGAAGAGATAACTGAAACTGCCAGTTGGATTAAAAACGAATTGGGTCCTGATACGCCATGGCATATTACCAGATTTTTTCCTCAATATGAGCTTTTAAGCTTAGTTCCTACTCCTATAGAGAAATTAAATGAAGCTTATAGGATAGCGAAGGAAATTGGTTTAAATTTTGTTTACACTGGCAATCTAGTAGGAGGTAGGGAAAATACTTATTGCCCAGTATGCGGCGAGCTCTTAATAGAAAGGAACGGATATGAAATATTGAGAAATGAGCTTAAAAGCGATAAATGTCCAAAATGTGGGGCAAAAATTAATATAAAGGGAATAAATTATGTTTAAAGATAGACTTGAGGCTGCAAAGCTACTTTCTAAAAAGATAAAAGAAACTTTGGGTGATATGAAAGACGTTATAGTTCTAGCAATACCAAGAGGTGGCATAATTGTAGGGGCTGAAGTTGCCAGGTTTTTTGGATGGGATCTGGACATTACAATACCCAGAAAATTAGGTGCACCTGGAAATCCTGAGCTTGCTGTAGGGGCTATAGGTGAACATGGTGGCTTGGTGATAAACGACAGAGCATATAAACTTTTAGGGATTGATAAGGATTATCTTGATAAGGTAATAGAAAAGGAAAAGAAAGAGATTGAAAGAAGAAGTAGCCTTTATAGGACAAAAAGATTTGATTATAAAGGCAAAAATCTTATTATAGTTGACGATGGAATAGCTACAGGATCTACTGTTATTGCAAGCATTAGAGGGCTAAGAACTTTTGAACCAAAATCAATTGTGGTGGCTGTGCCTGTATTGCCTTATGAGACCATTGACTTGATTAAAAAGGAAGCTGATATTCTTATCTATCTGATGGCGCCGAAAGAATTTTGGGCTGTGGGGCAGTTTTATGCCGATTTTGGAGAAGTGAAGGATGAAGAAGTAGTAAGAATTCTAAAGGAATTTTCTAAGGATATTAAAGATAGCTAACGTCAAGATAATTGTTGATAGAAGTATTATAAATTTATCTTCTTTTGATGCGATTTCTGAATAGAGAGTTTCGGTTTTTTTAATATTGAAGTTATCAAATAAAATTCCTACCTTGTCTGCTGGAAGTATTTTTATAATGTCTCCATTGGAGCTAATAAAGGCAGAGGGGCCAGTATTTGCTGCCCTGATTATTGGAACGCCAAACTCAATAGCCCTAAATCTGGATACGTTTAGGTGCTCTATAGGTTCATAGGTATTTTTAAACCAACCATCATTAGACGCAACTATTAACAGATTTATGTGATTATCCTTTAATTTTCTATATATTAACGGTGGCAGTGTGTCCTCGAAGCATATCAAAAATCCTATGTGAAGGTCTTTATATTTGAATGGTTTAGAAGTTTTGCCTTTCTCAAAATCTCCTAGCTGCGGCAAGAATTTGTCTAAAAAGCTAAAATTTTTCGGTATTGGATTAAACTCTCCGAAGGGTACAAGGTGTTCTTTTTTGTACACTACTTTGCTTTCTTCTTTATTTAGATAGTATATAGAGTTGTAATATAAATTGTTTTTACAATAAATTGAGCCGACAAAGGAGGTTTGATCCGGAGATATTATCTTATTTTCGTTTAAGCACGTTCTAAATATTACTTCTGGGGTTACTACTATACTATCAGGATAACTTTTAGCTAAATTAAATAAATTTATATACTGTTTATTAATAAGATTTTCATAGTTTTCTTCGTATTGAAAAATCGGCCTAAAATTTCCTTGTAAAATAGTAAATTTTTGTTTGAAGCTATTGGTGTTATTTACAGATATAGAATTTATTAGCGTACCTATAAAGATTAAAATAGATAAAAAGTAAAGAGCCTTTAAAATATTTTTTTTATCTGAAAAAAGCATATTTATATAAAATGTTAAAAAAGTCAGTCCTGTTACTCCAATGAGCTTTGCTATATACATAAATGGGGTATCTATTAAAAAATATCCAGGACTTTCTAGCCCAAAGGCATATGTTCCAGAATTTCTTAAAATTTCTGCAAGCGTCAAAAAAAGTGGCAAAGAAATAGTGTATAATTTCTTAGGTACATTTTTCTCGATTTTTTTCCAGATTAAGATTGGTAAAAACCAGAAAAAAGATAAGTATAAAGACATTAGAATAACAATATGTAATCCGAATATTGATAACCAAATAATGCTTATAAAAAAATACAAAAAGATATTAAAATATAGGAGAAATAAATTTTTCTTATCTGGTTTTAAGTTTCTTATGATATAAAAGAGGGGTGATAAAAAAAAGAAAATTAACATATTGCTTCCAAAGTATTTTTGGCTAAAAATGGCAAAGATTATTGTTAAGATAGATAAAAGCCACAAGTAGTTATTTTTTTTTGTTACATCAATTAAAGAGGAGGTGAGCCTTATGAATTTAAGGTTAGGATGGTCAGCTTTTTGTTCTCTCATATTTTTTATTATAGGATATTCTATAGTAAAGATGTCGCTTTTTGATTTTCTTTTTCCGTGGCAAGAAAAATCTATAGGAACTTTGTCTTTTTATTTAATTCCATTTTTTTTTGCTTTTATAGGTTTTTTTCTTGCCTTCATATTTTGGGATAGACTTTTTAATTATTTGAAATTTTTTCTAAACCGGATTACCTCTTTTTCTCTATTTGATATTTTTATACCAGTTCTTGGATTAGTATTAGGTTTAATTATTTCTTTGCTCATCACTTGGCCTCTTTCTTTTTTGCCATTGGTTGGAATAATAAAATTAGTTCCACTTTTATTCAATTTTGTTCTTGGATTTCTAGGAGTTTATTTAGCGTTAAAGAAAAAGAAGGATATAGAAAATACCTTTAGGTTTTTTTCCAAATTTTATCAAAGAGCATCTTCTTTAATTCAAGGTATGAGCGATAGGCAACATATGCTAAAAGAAGATGGTCACGTTGGTATTGCTTCTAAAATAATTGATACAAGTGTAATAATTGATGGTAGAATTCAAGATATATGGAGAACAGGATTTTTAGAGGGTAGAATAATTATACCTTCCTTTGTAATAAAAGAAGTTCAACAGCTATCTGATTCTAGCGATCCTATGAAAAGAGCAAGGGGAAAAAGGGCTTTGGAAATTTTGAACTCTTTTAAAGAAGAGGCAAAAAATTCTATTGTCATTGATGAAATAGATTATAAGGGATTAAACGGGGTAGACGAAAAACTTATAAAATACGCACAGGGTATTCCAAATTCAAGCATTATTACAAACGATTATAATCTAAATCAGGTTGCGTCATTAATGAATATAAAGGTTTTGAATATAAACGATCTTGCAAATGCGGTGAAGGCTGTTGTGCTTCCAGGCGAGGAAATTTCTATTCAAATAGTTAGAGAGGGCAAGACTCCAGGTCAAGGGGTTGGATATTTAGATGACGGAACAATGGTTGTAGTTGAAGATGGGAAAAGCTATATAAATTCGCAAGTAAATATTACGATTACAAGTGTATTACAAACATCATCTGGAAGAATTGTATTTGGGAGAATTTTGTCTTGAGCGTTTGGTCTGTAATAGTAGCAGCAGGTAAAGGTGAAAGATTTGGATCTTACAAGCCTCTTTTAAAAATTGGCGATAGATATATGCTTGAATATTCTGTGGAAACAATTTCAAACAATAAGAGAATTGAAGGAATTGTAGTAGTATGTTTGTCTAGTTATATTCAAACAATTAGAGAACTTTTAAAAAAATATGAGAAAGTTAAATATGTTATCCCTGGGGGACAATTTAGACAGGATAGCGTAAGAAAAGGAGTTTTAAAGGTTCCTGAAAATATTGAGTTTGTTATGGTTCACGATGCTGCAAGACCTTTTGTAAGCGAAGATATTATAGAAAGAGCTATAAACGCTGCAATGGAAAAAGGTTCTTGTGTAGTTTGTCTTGGTGTAAATGATACTGTAAAAAGGGTAGAAAATAATTTAATAAAGGAAACTCTTGATAGAAATTCTATTTTTTTAGCACAAACGCCTCAAATTTTTAGAAGGCAGGATTTAATCTGTGCTTTTGAAAATGCAACTGCAAAGCGGCTTGTATTTACTGACGAGTCTTCATTAATGGAATTTCAGGGTTTTTACCCTTATATGATACCGGGAGATAAAACTAATATAAAAATCACATATCCGGATGATCTCTTATTAGCAAAGAGTTTTTTGAAAGAAAGTCTAGATCTTGGATTATCCGAAAAAGAGAATTATGAAGATAGTAAAGCTAAGAGAGAAAGGAATTATTTTATTGGCATAGGAGAAGATATTCATTCTTTTGACAAAGAAAGACCACTATATTTAGGTGGAGTTCTAATACCCTTTGATAAAGGTTTAAAGGGGCATTCTGATGCTGATGTGTTACTTCACGCTCTAATTGATGCGTTGTTGGGCGCAGCTGGAATGGATGACATTGGAACTTTATTTCCAGATACGGATCCAAAGTATCAGGGTATTTCGAGTTTGACTCTATTGCACAACGTCTCAACGATTATTTATAGTAAAGGCTTTAAAATTCAAAATATAGATATGGTAGTTTTTGCTGAGAAGCCTAAAATAAGGCCATATAAAGCTGAGATAATTTCTGTTATTTCAAATGTTTTAAGTATTGATAAAACGAAAATAAATCTCAAGGGGAAAACAGCTGAAGGCTTAGGATTTGTAGGAAAAGAAGAAGGTATATACGCTAAAGCTGTAGTTCTTTTGACAAAAGAGGGATAAAGATGACAATATTTTGCTTTGTTCTAGCTCTGCTAATAATTTTAACTATCATTTTTTTTGTGGTATTAGAAATTAAATTTCGCAAAAATCCTGAAACCTCTATACAATTGAATTACAACTGTGGTCAAATAGATCTTTTTAAAGATGACAGGTATTATTATCTGCCATTTTCAATTGACAATGTGTCAGAGGTTGTAGCTATTATTCATGATGTAAGTTGTATTTTATTAGAACCAAAGGTAAAAATCTTAGATGTGGTTTCAGTTGGATATCCTCAAGAGAATTATTTTAAGACCTCTCTAGTTCATCCGAAAAGCGGGATACCTATAATAGTTTTGCTTCCAAAAGAGGACTTGAAAAATAACGGAAAATTACAGATCCAAATAAAATATTCTGGTAGAAGGAATATGTCACTACATTTATCAAAGTTTCACTTCAACTTTTCTAACGACACTTTAAGAGGAGCAGTGGTTTATGAAAAAGCGTATACCAATTAAAACTCATCTTCTTGGGCCAGAAGATGATATTGTTGAGGTTATAAAGAAATATTGTAAAGATAAGATAGATAAAGATACGATCGTAGTAATTGCAGAGAGCCCCTTGGCGATAACACAGGGTCGTTTCTATTATCCAGATTACATTAAAATAGGTTATTTTGCTAAAAGGTTATGCTTATTTTTTCCCCAGATTGGAAGTCTTGCATCTCCATTTGCAATGCAGCTTCTAATAAATGAAGTAGGTTTGTTGAGAGTTCTAGCGTCTTTCGTAATTGGTTCAGTTTTTAAGGTGTTTGGTAAAAAGGGAATGTTTTATAAATTATGTGGCAAACAATCAGCTTTGATAGATGATACAGCTGGTACCATTCAACCATATGACAAGGTAATTGTAATGGGTCCAAAGGATCCGGATAAAACTGCAGAAGAAATAAGCGAATCACTAGGTGGCGTGAAAGTTGCTATTGTGGATGCAAATGATCTTGGAGTAGCGTGGACTGTTGGTTGTTCAAAGGGCGTGGACTCAAAGGAAATTGAGAATATTATGAAAGATAACCCTGCCGGAAATGCAGATGAGCAAACTCCTATAGTATTGCTGAAGTAGAATTTTATTTTATTTTTCTTGCAAAAATAAGGTAACCAGTATGTCCTGTCATAATATCTTCAGGTCTAAGCCTATTTGGATTTATTTTATACTTTCTGTGAAAAATTTCTACTATTTCGTCTACTAAGAAGTTACTTGCTTCAAGTTCATTTATTGATTGGTTTATCTGATTGGTGGTTGGCACAATTAATCCAAAATTTCCACCATTTTTTAACGCAATGTATACCTTTTCAAAATAAAACCATGGTTCTTTTAAATCCAAAAAAAAGGCATCGAAAAAGTTTTTATAATTTGAGTTTCCGAAATCTTCGTTTATAAAGGTAATATTTTGAAGTTTACTAAATTTTTCAATATTTTTTTTAGCGTTATTTAAAAAATCTAAATTCTTTTCAAAAGTAACTACCTTTCCTTTTTCTGATACAAGTTCTGAAAAGATTAATGTTAAAGATCCAGAACCCGTTCCCGCTTCACCTACAACTTTACCGCTTCTAACATCAAGTTTTAAAACTATATAACCAGCCTCTTTTGGATATACTATTTGAGTGTGTCTTTTTATTCCATACATTATATAATCATGTATGGATGGTCTAAAAATATAGTATTTTAAACCATCTGAAGCTGTCAGGGTGCTTCCTTCTTCTGAATTTAACACATCTTCAGGACAAATATGTCCTCCTTGAAGTTGTATTGTCTGTTTATTGTCAAATTGGAATATCTTTTTAAAACCCTTTTTGTTTACTACTTCTAAAATCTCATTGTCATTAATATCCATTTTTCACCCTTAATATTTTGATTTTATTCTACACAGAAAACAAAGATCATCGTTGTAAGTTTGATAGTGACATATTCTACATTCTTTCAACTCTTCGCTAGATTTACTAAATAGCATTCCTTTTATGTTTTCAATGTATTGCAAATAAAAGAAAGCCTTAGTTCCTGGCATATAAGCCTCAATTTCGCTTAAAATTTTCTTGTAGAATATCGATTTTGCATGTTTTGAGTATGGGCAACTTTCTTCTATATAATCAATTTTTGATATTTCAGCGAATAATTTCATTTCTTCATCAGTTATACGAATCAAAGGTTTTACTTTCTTAGGCATAAATTTGTTACTTTCTAGAACAGGATTTTGTTTTTCCAAGTACTCAGTATGCCAGTGCAATATATTTCCAAGTAAAAATGCTGTTTCATCGTCTAGATTATGACCAGTAGATATTATATTGTAAGAATTCTTATTTGCATAGGTAGAAAGTATGTATCGTTTTACTTTACCGCAAAAAGAACAAATTGGTTTTTTATATATTTTTAGGGCTTTGAAAAAATCTATTTCTAAATATTTGTTTGCTTCAATAATTATTGGTTCATCGTTTAATTTTAAAGCACAACTTTTAACCTTTTCTAATGATTTTTCTGAGTATTCTTTAAAGGGCATTATTATATGAAGTGCTTTTACGCTGAATCCAAGTTCTTTTAAGATTAGCCACAGTCCTAAGCTGTCCTTACCTCCTGAAACAGCAAGGAGAATGTTATCATTTTTTTTAAACATATTAAAATGTTTTATAACTCTTTCTGTTTGATGCAATATATGTTCCTTAAAGTGTTTTTCGCATAGCTTAAGGTTATGTCGTTTGAGGTTTATTACAGCATTTTCTTTGCAGATTGAGCACTTCATATGATTTTGTTTTTTTATGATAAGCCTCCCTACTACAGGCAAATTTTATTACTTTATACATCATTTTAACAGTATTTAAAAGATATTAAAAAACGATGTGAGGAGTAACGTACAGAATTTTCTGTAAAAGTGAAATGATTATCAATAATGAAATATGAAATGTCATCGTCCACTGATAGAATATAGTTAACACACACCAAAACTATTGGAGGTGGACGATGACTAAATATAATATTACAT
>NZ_JBRCUV010000017.1:0-67231 GCF_053498235.1 Thermodesulfobium sp. | reverse complement strand
ACCTTGCTCAAATAGGGATAGGCAATATTTACAACGCTAACGTCTAGACTTACCATAAAACTGGCTGCACACATGCATGCTAACAAAATTATTCTTTTTCTCAGAGTAAACATCAGCCTCTTCTGTTTGAGGAATGTAAGATTTTAGCAATTCTATTCATAATTTATTTTAACACGGCTTCATCTAATACCAAAAAAAAGTGCCGGTTCTTTGACACTTTCTATGTCTTATAATTTTTAAAAACCCTAAATACAAGCCATTTTTTAACAATAATTTGTCAAATTTTAATATGATTATAATGCGTAATATTGAGTAATATGTTATAGTAGTGGGGACAGGAGGGATTAAATATGAGGTTGTGCATATCAAGGTCTAAAAATTCTACTTCGCTATACGTAATAAAATCTATATATGAAAATGGAAGTCGTTCTACAAAGGTTGTTGAAAAGCTTGGAACTTATGATGAACTTAAAAAGAAACTTGATAAACAAGATCCTATTGAATGGGCAAAAAGGTATATTGCAGAGCTTAACAAAAAAGAAAAGGAAGAAAAAAAAGAAATTATTGTAAAGTATTCTCCATCTAAGATAATTGATAGGGATATACAGAATTATTTTAATGCTGGTTACCTTTTTCTTCAAAAGATATATTATGAACTTAAGCTTAATAAGCTTTGTGAAGAGATATCTTTGAAATACAAATTTACATTTAACTTAGACTCTGTACTTTCAAGACTTATTTATGCAAGGATTATCTATCCGTCTTCTAAGCTTACAACATTTCAACTCTCCAATAGGTTTATTGAACAACCTGATTTTGAACTTCAACACATATACAGAGCTCTTGAGGTAATTGCTAAGGAGTCTGATTTTATACAGTCTTTTCTTTATAAAAACAGCCTTAAAATTACTAAGAGAAATACAGGGGTGCTCTACTATGATTGTACTAATTATTTCTTTGAAATAGAACAAGAAGAAGGACTAAAACAATATGGAGTTTCAAAAGAACACAAACCAAACCCTATAGTACAGATGGGGCTCTTTATGGATAAAGATGGACTACCTCTTGCTTTTGTTATTAACAAAGGAAATACAAATGAACAATTAACGCTGAGACCTTTAGAGGAAAGGATTCTTTCTGACTTTAACCTATCTAAATTTGTTGTATGTACTGATGCAGGGTTAGCATCAGATAGCAATAGAAAATTTAACACTAAAGGTGAAAGAGCATTTATTACTACACAATCAATTAAAAAGCTAAAGACGCATCTTAAGGAATGGGCTCTTGATCCAAATGGTTGGTCTGTAGTTGGTGAAAAAACAAAATATAACATCGCTGAATTAGATAGATATGATGATGATGATAGAGATAGAAATAAATACAAGGATAAACATAGAGATAAGATTTTTTATAAAGAGCGCTGGATAAAAGAAAAAGGATTAGAGCAAAGGCTTATCGTTACATATTCTATTAAGTATAGAGATTATCAAAGAAGCATAAGAAATTCTCAGATAGAAAGAGCACAGAAGGTAGTTGATTTTAACCCTAAAAAAATAGAAAAGTGCAATCCTAATGACTATAAAAGGTTCATAGAGAAAAAACTGTTAACTGAAGTTGAAGAAAAAGCTGTTAAACATAAAATACACTACAGTATAAATACAGATTTGATTTCAAAAGAATCACAATTTGATGGCTTTTATGCTGTATGCACAAACTTAGAAGACGATGTATCTTCAATTATCGATGTAAACAGAAGAAGATGGGAGATTGAAGAGTGTTTTCGTATTATGAAAAGTGAATTTAAAGCCAGACCAGTATACCTAAGTAGAGATGATAGAATAATAGCTCATTTCACAACCTGTTTTATCTCTTTAGTTATCCATAGGCTCATAGAAAAGAAATTAGAAGGTAAATATACATGCCATGAAATAATTAAAGGATTAAGAGATTTAAACCTATTAAAAGTAAGAGGTGAAGGCTATATACCTGCATATACAAGAACAAGCTTTACAGATTCTATACATAAAGCATTTGGATTTCGTACCGACTATCAAATAGTAAGCAATAGAGAAATGAGAAGAATATTTAAACTTACAAAATCATAAAAATATTACTCACTTTTTAGCAATAATTAAGGTGCTTAAATTTCTTATATTATCAGCGATTATTGAGATTTTTATTTACATGAACTGTCAAAGATGGGATTATTAAGCATAATCATAAAAAATATAAAAGGGCATCAAAAAAGATAAAAACAGCAATGCTTAATGAGCTTTCAGAGATATTACACATGAACAAACAGTATTTGGGTTATCTCTTGAGAAATTCTGGCAAAATAATTAAGAACAAAAATGCAAATGCAACTATAGTAAGTAATCCAACAAGGAATAACCTTTCTTATAGCTAATATAAAGGCTTTGTTATTAAGAATAAGCCCTGCTACAGTAGATAGGTTACCTAAACCTTACAGAAAAAACGATTCTTGCTACGTAGAGAGCAAAAATTGGTCTATGGTAAAGTTTTATGCAGGTTGGAATAGATACGATACAGATGAAGAATAACTATGCATAAATTAGTAAGTTCAGATAGATTTTATTTTGAGGAAAGACGATTGAGTGACAACCAGGTTGGTCTTAATAAAAAGCTTTCACTCACATTCGATTCCATTTCCATAAACATTTCAGTCGGAACGGTAAAAGTAAAAATATTATCGCCAAGATAGTTTCTTATATTTTTTCTTGCAGAGATATCACTTAACCCTACCACAGCCCTCTGAGGCATCGATTCAATTTCTTTATAAGCAAGGATACCTATAGTCTGACAGCCTGCACCCCAGGGAAAAATTACATTTTCAAAAGAATCTCTGCCAAAATTTGCAAGGACAACTAAAGCAGCTAATTCATGTGGATTCGCAGGAAAAACTATGACCTTTGGTTTTTCCAAATTCCAATCTACATCCTGTAATGGCTTGAAAATCACATATTTTGTTGGGACATCCATCATAGGCAATTGATCTAAAAAATTTTTAACCTTTTCAGGTGTCTTGACGTATCTTTCGCCCTCAAGAAAGTCTTCAACAAAGTCTTTCCTTGCCAAATTTTCCAAACGTGCAGCAACTTCTTTGCCTACTTCATAATTTTTATTGCCGTTTGATAAAAAGTATTCAAAACAGGTTTGTCCACCTGGAAAATATTGATACGTGTTTCCAAAACCAAGGCCAACCCCTCCACCCCAACAACCATAAGTTTTTCTATCAAAGGCAGCAGTCTTACCCTTAGCGGCGTTTGCAAATAACCACATTACACAACCCCATCTGCCCTCTTTAAATCTCATTGCGTTTTCAGGCAATTTATCTGACCAAATAACTGCAACAGGGTTAAACTCCATTTTTAAAGCCATTTCTATTTGACTTTTCATGTCAACCCTTCCCTTAAACATTTTTTTAAATATTTAATTACATGCTATAAAATTATTATAAACCATCTTGGCATTGAAGTAATTAAGAAATTTAATAATCAAAGATAATATAAATGATTTCAAATTCATTGCAAGTTAAATATTCTTCTATCATTCAAAACGTTAAAATCATTTCTATACTTTTCTACTAACGAAAGATCTAAATCACAAAAATACAATCCTTCTTTATCGTCACATTCTAAGATAATAGTTCCATAAGGATCAAAAATTAATGAATTACCGGGATATACGTTATTTTTGTCAGAACCAACTCTGTTTACTCCTACAACAAAGCATTGATTTTCGATCGCACGAGCCTTTAAAAGCGCCTTCCAGTGCCCTATCCTATTCTTCGGCCACATAGCACTCACCAAAGTAATCCCTGATTTTATAGAAATACATCTAAAAAGTTCTGGAAATCTCAGGTCATAACAGATTGCAAGACCTATTTTGCCAATGTTTTCCGAATCTACCACTACAGGATTATTGCCCTCAGAAAATATATCACGTTCCCCCATAATCCCTATCAAGTGAATTTTTTTATATCTAGCTATACAACTTCCATTACTAAAATAATAACCACAATTGTACATTTTACCGTTTTCTTTTACGGGTAAGGTGCCGTATATATCTAGATGATATTCCCTTGACATAACCGAAAGGTAGTCAAAATAATATGATAAGTTTTCAATAACCTTTTTAATTGAACTCCTATAATAACCAGAAAGAAATGTTTCAGGAAATACTAATAACTTGAGACCATTTTTCTGAGCTTCTAATACTGCTATTTTAACCTTCTCGAAGTTTTGTTCAAAATCTCTTAAAATATTCATCTGAAAGAGCCCAATTCTCACTTATCCACACATCCCTTTTCCATAAACCAAATAAATAAATCTAGAATACCTGGCGGTTTCCCAAATTCATCCGCAATTTTAAGAAAAATTTTCTCTAAGTTAACATAGATTTTCGCTGTAATTGTTTTTGGTATAGCATCAAGATAACCATATTCCTTCATAACCTTTAATATATGTCTATCTAATATCGCCAAATCAAAAATACCGACATTTCTAAGAAAATGGCTTGCTTCTTTCATACCAAAACCCTTTACTTCCTTCACCAAAATCCTTCTCTTTTCAAAACTACTTTGGTTAGAGGTTATAATACCTTTCAAACTTCCAAGAAGTCTCCTGTTTTCTACAATAAATTTATAGCGTGGGTTCCAAAACCTATATCCCAAGTCCTTTAAACAGGATTTCAGGTTTTCTGGCTCCATATACAAAAAACCTTCTTTAATCTTATTCTGAATTAATATACCGCCCTTAGCAGAATAATTAGCAGTTAAAACACAAAAACAAAGCTCTTCAAAAATCTTCTCCTCAGTGCCGCTTCCAATTTCCTTAAACTGAGAAACTCTTAATTCGACTTCCTTTTCACAAAAAGTCCCTCTTAAGAGGTTTAATTTTTCTAAAAGTTCCAAACTTTTATTTTTTATTTGTGATGTCTTGAAATCTCCCCTAGTTCAAGTAAAAAGCCTTCCTCTTTCATCTTTTCTATAGAACATTCGCTATCCATACCCTGCTCATTGTATTCACAGATTCTGTTTTCAATGTCTACTGTAAGCTTCCCATCACTAATTGCATCGGCATGATACCACCACATAAATATTGGTTTCTTGTTATACTTTGAGAAATATTCCTTACCAACAAAGGATACAATATAGGGAGCTAAAATCAAAAATTTTTTATCAACAGATTTAATTCTTTGGGCTAGATCACCCTCAAAATCAAGTTTATTTTTCCAAAGATATTCCCTGGCCTCAAGGCCTTTATCGAGCTTAATAAGCATATCTTCTTCGTCCATCTTTATAACCTTCTGCCATAAATCAAAGTAATTATACTCCAACTTTACACCTCCGCAATTTTTAGGCAAGATAACTCTCAAACTAAATATCATATTATATTATAATGTTTATATTAACTTTTCTCAAACAAGCAATGTTAAGAGGTGGAAAGATGCTTGATATTAGTTTCACAATAAAGGATAAAACCTTAGAAATTGTACAGGGCGATATTACCTTGAGAAATACTGATGCCATAGTAAATGCAGCAAATAGATATTTGCAGCATGGCGGAGGCGTAGCGCTTGCGATAGTAAGAAGGGGAGGAGAAATTATACAAATTGAAAGCAATATGATAATTAGGAATCAAGGGCCTATCCCTACCGGAAAGGCGGTTTATACTACTGCCGGGAACCTTAAAGCAAAGTACGTTATTCATGTTGCTGGGCCTGATTATAACGAATACGCTCCTGATGCAGCTATGGAACTTTTGAAAATGTCTATAAATTCTTGTTTCGACCTCGCGTTAAAGTTGAGACTAAAGAGTATATCTCTTCCAGCTATTTCCTCTGGAATATACGGATTTCCAAAAGACAAATGCGCAGACATTTTGATTCACGAGGCTTTCAATCATCTAGAGAAAAGGGAATCTTTAAAAAAGGTTGAGTTTGTACTATTTGACGAAATTACTGCAGATATATTTGCAAATACTGCAAAAAAATACTTTGAAGTCTACAAAAACAAGAAATAATTACATGAACAATAATATTCTAAACAGTTTAAAAAACAGCCTATTTTCTGAGTTAATTGTTAAGAACTCAGATTCTGAAATCAACTTTCTGGTTGGAAATTGGAAAACCTTAAGTGGGAGTTACGAGAACAAAATCTCCTCAATAAACAATAAGCTGTTCTATAGGTTTAAGGGTCCAGATGAGATAGAGATTAAAGAAATAATAAACACAGCCAAAGAGGGTTTCTTAGAATTGTCAAAGATAGATTGTTATAAAAGATTTGAAATGCTAATGAAATGTGTAAGTATAATTGAAGATAATTTTGAGCTTTTAGCAAATGCCATAGTAATGGATAGTGCAAAACCTATTAAACTTGCAAGGGGGGAAATTGAGTCAACCATAGAAAGACTTAAATTTTCAGGCGTTGATCTCATGGCTCTAAAAGGAGAATATATAAATTCTGGAATGTATGCTGAGCTTAAAGACAGAAGCGTTATTACCTTTAGAGAACCATATGGGATCTCAGTTCTTTTAAGTCCATTTAATTTCCCCTTTTTCCTCCACGCATCCAAGCTTGCAAGTGCCCTTATAGCTGGAAATTCTACAATATCTATACCCAGCGAACTTACACCCCTTTCAGTTTTGCTCTTAATAAAAATCTTCGAAATTGCAGGATTCCCTAAGAAGGCCCTCACAACAATTGCAACTTCAGAAACCAAAATAAAAGAAATGATAGTAAATAGTCATGAAATAGACTTGGTATCGCTTACCGGTTCAAGCAAAACAGGCGAAAGCGTGATAAGAAATGCTGGCATAAAGAAGCTCCACCTTGAACTTGGTGGGAAAGCCTTTGGATTAGTTTTAAAGGATTCTGATCCAAAACGAGTAGTAGAATGCTGGCTAAATGGAGCTTTAAAAAATGCTGGACAACGATGTGATGCGCTCAATGTAATGTTAATTCCAGAGGAGTTAGAAAATACCTTAATACCATTAACTCTCGAAAAACTAAAAGACATAAAAAGAGTTGATCCTTTTGATTTGAATTGCAATCTAGGACCTCTAATTTCGCTATCAGCATCAAATAAGCTAAAACAGATGATAAAGGAAGCAAAAGACTACAAATGCGAGATAACTTCTTTTGATAAAGTATCAGAAGCCTATTTTCCACCCCACATGATAAAGGTTTTTAACAAAGAAATAAAGTTAATGAAAGAAGAGATATTCGGACCGCTGTTCGTTTATTATATATATAAAGACTTAGATGAGGCTTTAGAAATAATAGGCTCCTGTAAATATGGACTAGATCTTGCGCTATTCGGTTCCAATTTAAATTATATGATTAAGCTATCAAAAAAACTTAAGGCTGGGCAAATACATCTGAATGATTATCCCAGACATGGCACCGGATTCTATCCTGTCGGAGGGGTAAAATCGTCTGGTACTGGTAGTAAGGAGGGCATATTTCACACTGTTCAGGAGATGAGCTACATAAAAGCAATTATAGTGAACGAGTGAAAAACTAATCCTCTTTTTTTTGTGTCGGTTCAAAGTGGCCTGCCTTTTTAAGATAATGTAAGATTACTACCTTTAATACGCCTGTAGCGGGTATTGCCAGGATTAATCCCTCAAAGCCAAAAAGCTGCTCACCTGAAACCAGTGCAAGAATTACAAGAATGGGATGTATTTGAGCCTGTTTACCCATTATCTTTGGGCTTAAGACATAGCTTTCAAACCAATGTATACAAAGTATAACGATTACTACCTCTAAAGAGACAACCCATGATTGTGTAAGTCCAAGTAAAACAGCGGGGAAAGTAGTCGAAAGCGTTCCAAATACGGGTATCACTGAAAGACAACCTGCAAGAACTCCTATCAGGATAGCATATTGAATCTTTAAGATAACAAGAGCTAATGTAGTCAAGGTACCATTAATCAAACATATTAAAAATTGTCCCCTAACAATCCTTTTTAGAACAAAGTCTATATCAGAAGAAAGTTCTATTACTTCTTTTCTTTTATCAGGAGGAAATATTGTTAATAAGCCTTCTTTAATATTTTCAAAATCAATTATCCAGAAAGCGGCAATCATAAAAACAACAAACACACTTACACCTATTCTTATTGATTCAGTGAGAAACGTCTTCAAAACCTTTGCACTCTCATTAAAAGACAAAGAATAAGGATGGGTTTGTATATACTGCTGAGAAAGAAAAATTCCATTGAATGAAGATCTTATATCAATTGGAATAGAAAAGGAGTTCAATAAGTTCTGCAGGTTATTCAGATAAACCTTGATATTTTCAAAATAAACTGGCAGATGTCTTGCTATGCTCTTTAGTTCATTCGAGAGGCCAAAAATAAGAACTATGCCTATGCTTCCCAAAAAGACAAAAATTATAAAGTACGACAAAATAAGGGAGACAACCCTATTTTTTTGAAAGCGGAGTATAAACTTGAAAAGGGGTTCTATTAGATATGCAAGCAAAAGAGAGATAAAAAAAAGCATCAAGATGCCCTTAAAAATCCACAAAACAATTAAAGATAGTATAATAAAAAGCGCTATAATAAAGACTTTTACTCTAGGGTATATCAGATGTTCTTCGAGTTTCACGTTACTTCCTAAGACTCATTGATAAATTTTAAAACTCTTCTTTTAACAATATCCTTACCAAGGGCACATACAATTTCGAATAACCCTGGACCTACTTTCATCCCAGTAATTATAAGCCTAAGAGGATTAACCAGATCTTTAAATGCCTGATTATATGAGGCAACCATCTCTCTAGACTTCTTCTCCAACTCTATATGTGAATTGCATTCATCATTATCAAGAAGCACAAGAAATTTTTCTAAAAGAAATAGGGTAGAATTATTTAACTTTATAGCTTTTACTTCTTCGAAAGATAGTTCTGGCTCAACAAAGAAATACTTTGTACCGCTAACAAGATCTTGCAGGGTCTTTGCCCTTGCCTTGCCGAGATTTATAGCTCTTAAGGTAAAGTTGTCCTTTAAAACTTTTATGCCTTCTTTATCATAAAAAGGCTTAGCGAGGTCAAACAGTTTCGAGTCGTCCATATTTTTAATGTATTGGGAATTCATCCATTCTAATCTCTTTATATCGAACACAGCGGGATTAGAGTTTAACTTTGCAAGGCAAAACATAGATATTAGTTCATCCCTTGAAAAGATATCCTGTCCCTCTTTTGGCGTCCATCCGAGAAGTGACAAAAAATTAAAAAGCGCATCCGATAGATATCCCATTTGTCTATATTCTAGAACGCTTGCAGCACCATGCCTTTTGGAAAGTTTTGCTTTATCTGGACCCAAAAGAAGCGGTATATGAGCAAATTGCGGCAACTCTTTGCCAAAAGCTTTATAAATAATCATCTGTTTAAAGGTATTTGTCAGATGATCGTCTCCTCTTATGACATGGGTAATTTCCATATCTATATCGTCTACTACCACCGCAAAATTATAAGTTGGATAACCGTCAGATTTCATTATAACCATGTCGCCACCAAGACTCTCATTTGAAAATGATACCTCGCCCTTTACCGCATCGCGCAAGAAAGACTTGCCATCAGGGATCTTTATTCTTAAAACCGACTTCAAACCCTTTTCTCTAAGAGATCTCTTTTGATCCTCGTCTAAATCCCTGCACCTGCCGTCATACCTTGGAGGTCTACCCATCTTTACCATCATCTCTCGTCTTTCCTTAAGCTCTTCGGGTGTACAAAAACACTCATAAGCTATTCCCTTTTTAAGAAGCTCATTTGCCTTTTCCCTATATAGATCCAATCTCTTTGACTGATAATATGGCCCCTCATCCCACTCTATCCCCAACCACTTCAAGCTTTCCAAGATATTTTCCTCAAATTCTTTTGACGACCTTTCTGTGTCAGTGTCCTCAATTCTTAAAATAAACTTTCCCCCAAGACGTTTTGCAAAAAGATAATTAAAAAGCGCAGTGTGGGCTCCCCCAATGTGAAGTGCACCTGTAGGAGATGGAGCAAAACGAACCCTTATCATCAAGATCTCCTTTCATTAAAACAATTTTGTTATCTCTTTAGTAAAAATTACATATACTATTATAAGCGATATTGTGAATTTATTAGCAATTCAAAAAATTAAATACTAATTAAAAATTATTTTCGTATAATGTTTAAGCTAAATAGATAATTTTAGGAGGGCACTTTGATAAAGAAAATATTCTCATCGATTGATAACCAAAGAACATTAAACTTTTTAAAACCGAGCTTTATTGCTTTTACCCTAAGAAACAATTTTAGACTCAGCGAAGGTGCATTTGCATTTATTGTCCTATTTTTTCTCACTTTTTATATTATTATTGTGCCCTTTAGTGCTGGGCTTGACCCCTCCTGGCAGTTTGCAATGAACTATGCCTTTGAACACGGCCTAATTTTCGGCAAGGATATAATTTTTACCTATGGCCCGCTAGGTTTTTTAGTAGCTCCTGGTCCAATGTATCTACCACTAATTTTTGCAAATCCAATACTTATAGTAATAAACTCATATATGATATTGTCGTTTATATTCCACGTTAAGCTATGCAGTCAGGAGCGCACAATAAAAAGATACTCAGGCTATCTACTTACTTTTTTATTGATTACTATCATAAATGATCGATACTTTGTAAGGTCTCTTGACTTAAACCTCATATTTACAAGCTTAAACCTTTCTTTTCTTTTTTATCGCACAAGAAAACCAGCATATCTTCTAATGAGCGCACCCATACTGGTGTTTAGCTTTCTATATAAGTTTGGAGCTTTTGCAATGTGTGCAAGTATCTACTTGCCTAGCTACCTCATAATAATCAAGAATCTTAGTTTGAAACTTATGTTTCTTTACATATCTCTTATTATCTTATTTTTCATCCCCCCTTACCTTTACTTCTTTAAGAATTTATCAAACCTTATAAACTTCACGCACGGCTACCTTGAGTTATCATATGGCTATTTTGCGGCGTCATCGGCATATCCTCCTATTCACGAAAATGCCTTCGCTATCGTATTTCTTCCGATCACCTTTCTTGCTTTCTATCTTGTGAAAAATAAAGAGTTTAGAATATTTTTAATCTCATTAATTCCATTTTTCTGGCTTGTTGCGAAGTATTCCTTTTGTATTGAAGGACCTTGGTTTTCAGGTTTTTTTACAACTGTCTTTTTAGGTTTTGCATTTTTTACAATTATTGTCTTAGAAAATGTTGAAATCCTCTCTTTTCTCAAGAAGTTCGCACTCACCTGGTTTATAATGCTCATCTTTTTGATTTCATCAAACTCAATAATGCCAAATTACTATTCAGATCTTCTTTCGAACATATCAAACAGTCTGGATTTTAAGTATTTCAATGTAGCAAATCTCACAGCAATGACAAATAACGTAAAAACTCAAACTTGGAAGAATCTTGAAATAGATATTTTACCTGAGAATATTGCAAAAAAGGTTGCAGGTTTACCTGTAGACATATATCCCTGGGAGTCTTCTGTTATCTTCGCTAACCACCTAAATTGGGATCCCAGACCAGTCTTTCAATCCTACACAGATTATACGCCCTGGCTTGACAGCCAAAACGATGCCTTTCTAAGATCAGATAAAGCTCCAGAATACTATATCTGGCACAGAGTTGGGAACAATCCCCCCTTTCAGAGCTTTAGGGGTGGAATGCTCCTAAATGACGACCCAAAAACCTTACTAGATATTCTAAGAAATTACTCTATGATCGAAAGAGAAAGAAATTTTACCCTACTTAAGAAGGATACGTCCCCATCAATTTCTGGGCCGGTAATTATAGGTCAATCTGAAAATAGCTGGAACAGTTGGATAGATGTGCCCATAATGGGATCTGACAAAGATATCGTGCTTGCAAAGATATACATAAAAAAGAACCTACTTGGCTCAATAAAGCGTATTTTGTACAAAGAAGAACCAATTAGCATAGATTATAAGGATATAAAGGGCAATATTCACACCTTTCGTCTTCTTCCTGACAATGCAATAGAGGGTACCTGGATAAGTCCCTTGCCTGTAAGCATGGAAGAGAAAGCTTACTTTATGAATGCAATACCAATCTCATCTTTCAAGCTAACCACTCAGGATCAGCTACTGTACAACAATAAGATTAAATTAGTTTGGGAAAGGATATATGTATACAACAAAAAACTTATAAAAACAGTTGACTAAGAAGTAAGTTTAATTAAGTTTACGTTTCTATTGCGCGGACCATCTGCCTCTACGAAAAAAATCCCTTGCCACCTACCTAGTTTAAGAGTTCCACCCTCAACAGGAACTAGTACAGATGAACCAATCAGGGTAGAAATAATATGCGCATCAGAATTTCCCTCTAAGTGTCTAAATCGCAGTCCTTCAGGAAGATGTGATCTTAGAAAGCTTTCGATGTCAAGGGCTACATCTGGATCTGCTGCCTCATTTATGGTAATTGCAGCAGTTGTGTGCGGCACATAACAAAGAAGTGCTCCGCTTGATGCACCAAATATCCTCTTTACCGCACTATCTACTAACGAGGTAACATCTATCAGCTCAAGCTTCTTGGAGCTCCTTAGATTTATTAACTCCATCAAAACCTACCACCCCGTACACTCTGAAAAAAGATGTGATTCAAAAAAAGGCCGCTCTTTAGCGGCCTTTTTGAATTTTTACCAGCTAGAACAAGAAGTACCAGTAGCGCCAGATCCAGTACAGGAAATAATACCTGTTGTTGAATCATAGCTAAGGGTATACGTGTAAGTAGCTCCTCCTGCAGCAACAGAAATCGTCGAACCATTAAATGTAATTCCACCTTGAGCCTGTGTAAGACCTTCAACAGTAGTAATATTTGGGGCATATGTTCCATATTGCCCGTAATAGAGAGCGCTAGCACCTCTTAGAGCAGCCAAAGCACCCTTTGCACTGGCATCAGCAGCATTCTTAGTAAGGTTTTGATACATCGGAAATGCAACAGCAGCGAGTATACCAATGATGACAATAACTACCAAAAGCTCAATTAACGTGAAGCCCTTTTTGTTCCTTAAACTCTTTCTAGGTGAACTTAACATAA
Organism: Thermodesulfobium sp.; assembly: GCF_053498235.1. Classification (NCBI taxonomy): domain Bacteria; kingdom Pseudomonadati; phylum Thermodesulfobiota; class Thermodesulfobiia; order Thermodesulfobiales; family Thermodesulfobiaceae; genus Thermodesulfobium; species Thermodesulfobium sp. The sequence goes on along the minus strand of NZ_JBRCUV010000017.1, from coordinate 54,132 downwards.
AAAACCCTCCCATCTGAAATTTACTTTTTACTACTTTTAAAATTATAGGGCAATGGCAAAGGCTTGTCAAAATTATCTAGACTATTTCAACACCTCCTCACAATACTATGATATACCATATATCGGCAAAAAAAGAGAACAAGCTTTTCTTATAATCTATTTAACAATAGCCTGATATAGACTAAATATAGGTAGATACATTGCTATTACTATAAAGCCTACTATGGCACCTATAATTACTATCATAGCAGGTTCTAACATGCTTGAAAGCGCCTTTACCGTAGTCTCAACCTCGTCATCATAATAGTCTGCAGCTTTGTCTAGCATTTCATCCAAATGTCCGGTTTCTTCCCCTATGGCTATCATCTCAACCAATACAATAGGAAATTTATCAGTTTTTTTCATAGAATCAGATATCGTCTGACCTCTTTTGACAGCATCGTGTATAAACTTTATGCCCTTCTTTAATACTACGCTTGATAACACGTCCTCTAATATCTCAAGGGATGTAAGAATTGGAACGCCGCTTCTCGTCATTGAGCCAAATGTCCTTGCAAACCTTGAACACTCAATCTTCATATAAAGAGGGCCAAATATAGGCAACCTGAATATAAATAGATCAAACATTTCTCTTCCTACCGGATTCTTTAAAAATCTACCAAACAAGAATACACTTACTAGAAGAAGCAAAACTATTGCAATAAAGTTGTTTATCAGAAAATGGCTTGCATTTACAACTATCAAAGTCATAAGCGGTAGCTTTGCGCCCATACCTGTTAGAAAACCCGCAAACATAGGCACTATGAACATTAACAAAAAGGCACTCAGAGCAAGCGCGATGGTTAAGACAAATATAGGGTAGCTTACTGCCTGCTTTACTTGATTTCTAAGTGCCATCTCCTTTTCAAGGTAGGTAGCAATTCTCGCAAGTATTACGTCAAGAGTACCAGACGCCTCCCCAGCTCTTACCAGGCTGGTATAGAGCTTGTTAAAAACGTTGCTATGTCTCTCAAGCGCCCTTGCAAGGCTCTCTCCTCCTTCTACCCTTTTTAAAACATCATCAATAATATCCTTAAATGCCTTTTTTTTGGTTTGCGACTTCAAGGTGTTTAAGGTTCTTGCTATTGGAACACCTGCTGCGATAAGTGTGGCAAATTGCCTTGAAAATATCGCAAGCTCCTTCTGACTAACCCTATTAAATAAAGAAAAAGAAACTGTTGCCTTCTTGTCTTCTTTTTTAGCCGATAAAGCCTGAGCTTGATCCTTTATCTCTCTTATCTCTACAACGAGAAAGCCCTTGTTTCTAAGGTCATTCTTTAAAACTTGAAGAGATACAGCATCGGTATTTCCTGTAACAAGCTTACCTTGCAGATCTCTTGCTCTATAAAAAAAGTTTGGCATTATAATCTCCCAACAAGACGCATAAATTCTTCCTTGTTCACGGCTACAGTAAAGGCATCTTCAAAGGATACCTTCCCGCGTAATACTAGATCTTTCAAGGAAGAATCCAATTGCTGCATACCGTATCTGCCTGAAGTCTGTATTACAGAATAAAGTTGAGAGGTCTTACCCTCCCTTATAAGATTTCTCACGGCTGGAGTAGCGATCATCACTTCAACTGCTACTATCCTTCCACCACCAATTTTTGGCAAGAGCGCTTGAGACACTACCCCTTGTAATGCTGTGGACAGCTGGGTTCTTATTTGCTGCTGCTGATTTGTGGGAAATACGTCTATAATTCTATCTACGGTCTGTGGGGCATCATTTGTGTGTAGCGTAGAAAACACAAGATGTCCAGTCTCGGCTGCAGTTATAGCTGCAGATATTGTCTCTAAATCTCTCATCTCGCCTACCAATATCACATCTGGATCTTCTCTCAAAGACGCCCTGACAGCGCGCGCAAAAGATTTTGTGTCGTTTCCAACCTCTCTTTGGTCTACAATAGACTTTTTATGTGAGTGAAGGTATTCTATAGGGTCTTCAATAGTTATAATATGACATTCTCTTGTTTTATTTATTATATTCACAAGAGAGGCAAGTGTGGTGGATTTTCCGGATCCCGTAGGACCTGTTACTAGCACTAGGCCTCTTACCAATTTCGCAAATTCAGCAATAACAGGAGGCAATCCCAAAGACTCCAAACTTGGGATCTCCCAAGGGATCAACCTCAAGGCTGCACCCCAAACCCCTCTTTGTCTGAAAACATTTACCCTAAATCTACCTACTCCTGATATACCATAAGAAAAATCAATGTCTAGTTCCTCTTCTATCTTTTTCTTCTGTAAATCTGATAGCATTGAAAATATAAGCTCAAATGAAATCTTTGGCGTTATATTTCCATATTCTTCAAGCCTTACCAACTTCCCTTCTTTTCTTATTACGGGGGGTATTCCTACAGAAATGTGAATATCACTAGCGTTCATTTTAACAGCCTTTTCAAGAAGTTCTGTTATCTCCATATTGCCTCCTAATCTTCAGTAAATATCTTCTTTACAATCTCCTGGGGTGTAGTAATACCCTTAAATATAAGGTCTACTCCATTTTCTCTCATTGTTCTCATTCCTCCCTTAATTGCAGCACTCTTTATCTCTTTCGAAGGAGCCCTGGACATAACAAGGGACCTGACCTCATCGTTTACAACAAGTAGTTCTGGCACAACGATCCTGCCCTTATATCCCGTTCCAAAACACGCACTACAACCTGTACCTTCAAAATACGTAATCTCTCCAACAGGCCCAAAGCCAAAACCTCCAGGAGATATTCCTAAAGCTATCTTCAAATCGTCAGGCATCGGAACCTCCCTTACACAATCAGGACAGACCTTTCTAACGAGTCTCTGCGCCAATACACAAAGAGTACTAGAAGCAAGTAAAAACGGTTCGACATCCATGTCCATAAGCCTAGGAAAGGCACTAGCTGCGTCATTTGTGTGAAGCGTGCTTAAAACTAGATGCCCTGTCATTGCAGCTCTGACAGCTATTTCGGCTGTTTCGCTGTCACGAATCTCTCCAACCATAATAATATCAGGATCCTGTCTCAAAAAAGATCTTAAAAGAGATGCGAAGGTAAGTTTTATCTGTGGATTTACTTGACATTGAGTTATGCCTGGAATATAAAACTCCACCGGGTCTTCAGCAGTCAATATATTAACGTCTTCTCTATTAAGAAGACTAAGAGCAGAATAAAGCGTTGTAGATTTTCCCGAACCCGTAGGACCTGTTACAAATATTATGCCATAAGGTTTTTGTAATATTGACTTAAAGGTCCTCAATTCTCTTTCGGGGAATCCTAAAAGCTCCAAATCCATTGCTACAGCCTTTTTATCAAATATTCTCAGAACCGCCTTTTCACCTTGAGTACATGGCATAATAGATACCCTCATATCTATGTCTTTGTTCGCAACGTTTAGATGCATCCTACCATCCTGAGGTCTTCTTCTTTCAGATATATCTAGAGATGAGAGTATCTTTATTCTTGAGACTATGGCAGGACCAATTGATTTTGGAAATTCAGAAATCTTCAAAAGCGATCCGTCAATTCTATATCTTAAGACTATTTTGTCTTCATAAGGTTCTATATGGACGTCTGACGCCCTTTTAAGAACCGCTTCCTCCACGATCGAATCTACTAACTCTACCACTGAATCGTCTTCGGTATAAACAAACGCCTCTTTTTGGCTTTGATAATCAGTATATGTAGGTGAATCTTCAGCCTCCTTACCAAAGGGTGTCTCTTCCCTCTTTTTAAAAGTTATTTCACCAGAAATATATCTTGCAAAATCACTTGCTAGTATCATAACAGGTTCAACCTGCTTTTTTGTAATTAAGCGAATGTCATCAACTGTAGATAAATCTTGTGGATTCACCATACCAAGCAGAAGGGTCTCCCCTTTTAAAGCAAGGGGCAATACTCTTCTTTGTTTTATAAAATCAGATGATAAAATCTGAAGAGCCTTCTCATCTAACGGCACTTCTTGAATTCTTTTTATCTTAAAGCCGTAAATATCTTCAAGAGCACTAACTATCTCCCTCGTTAAAAGCCCCTTTGATTCAAGGATATCAAGCAAAGACATATCCGAATTTTCTAGTTCGTACAAAACTTCTTTTACAACTTCCTCGCTTAAATGGCCGCCATCAAAAAGCTTAGCCACTATCCTTGCTTCTCTCGGTCTTTTTATGCTCTCTACTGTCAAGCCCACCACCACTTTAAAATTTATCTATAACATATATTATCATATTCTCTAAACTTAGAATCAAACAACAATCAAATCTCTTATTTTGTTGTAAAAATTATATAATACTATTTTATAAAATACTAGTGGAGGTAATATGAAGGATTTATTAATAGAAAACGCATCTATAGTTGATGTAAATTCTGGAAGCATTCTAGAAGGATCAAACATACTTATATCCAATAACATTATCACAGGAATTAATGTTAAAAAAGAGTGCCCCCAAAAAATAAATTTAAATGGTCAGCTAGTTATGCCTGGATTAATAAACGCCCATACTCACGCTGCAATGACTCTTCTAAGAAGTTATTCAGATGACCTACCTTTGATGGATTGGCTTACTAAACACATATGGCCTAAAGAGGCACAAATTATTAATCCTGAAACAGTATATATAGGAACTCTTATTGCTTGTTATGAGATGGCAAAAAACGGAATCACTACGTTTGTTGATATGTATTTTTACGAAGATATGGCAGCAAGAGCAGCAGAAGAAATAGGCCTAAGGGCTCTAATTGGTGAAGGGGTTTTAAGCATTCCCACACCTCATGCAAAGGGGAAGTTGCAAGGTATAGAAAATACAAAAAAATTAATAAAAAGGTACAAAGATAACGAACTTATATCACCTATTGTAGCGCCACATGCGCCTTATACCTGTTCTGACGATTTATTGAAAGAACTTGCTTGTATTGCCATAAGAGAAGATGTCCCCTTACACATTCATCTTTCAGAATCTGAAAAGGAATTTCTAGATATGAAAAAAGAAAAAAAACTCACCCCGACTGAATATCTTGAGTCATTGGGAATATTTGAAGCTAAAGTTCTCGCTGCACACGCAAATTATTTAACTGATTCAGATATATCAATATTAAAAAGACACAACGTGGGAATAGCTCATTGTCCAGAGAGCAATGCAAAGTTAGCAAGTGGTATATGCCCTCTTATAAAATTGTTTGATTCAGGTATAAACGTATCTCTTGGTACAGACGGAGCTGCCAGCAACAACAACCTTGATATCCTTGGAGAAATGGATTTCGCACTAAAACTCCAAAAGATCTCAAACAAAAATCCACAAGCTCTAAAGGCAATTAATGCACTTCAAATGGCAACTTCTATGGGTGCAAGAGCAATATTTAAGGAGGATATTGGCAGCATCGATGTAGGAAAAAAGGCTGATTTTCTCGTAATAGATAGAGAAAACCCATCCCTTCTTCCTGGTCACAACATAGCAGCCGATCTAGTTTACAGTGCTACTCCAGATTGCATTTTAAGCGTTTGCGTCAACGGAAAGTGGATAATAAAAGACAAAGAACCACAATTTGATAAAGACAAAATAATAAAACTGGCAAAAGATATTATGAAGAGGTATTTTTCCTAAAAAACTCCTTAAATACAAATATGGCTACACTTGTAGGATAATAATCTTCTAAATCTCGTAAAAAAGTCTTTGCATCTTTGTACTGGTGCATTCTAATGTTATATCTTATAAGAGTCACCAATGCCACTATAGATTTCGGATCTGTTTCGTATAACAATTTTGCATATTTAAAAGAATCCTTACAGTCTTCAAATGAACATGAGATATCAAGCAGCCCAATTAATGGTTGTTCATAAAAGGGGTGTAATTGCAAAGACTTTAAAAAATATTCCTTTGCCTTAGGATAATTTCCCTTTAAGTTGCTTGCTTCTCCAAGATAATAATAAAGAATAGGGTCATTTGGAAACAAACTAAGACCTAAGAGGGAGGTTTTCTCTATAGAATTTGCCATCTCCTCTCTTAAGTTGCTATCTGACTTTGGCAAGCTATTGGCAATTAAAAGATATTTGTCATCAAGGCTAAAATAAGAATAATAATCATACGGGTAAAAAGATAAGGCACTAGTACCATTCACAACCTTTTTAAAATTATTGTGTATTTTAAAAATTTCATTGTCAATATTATAGTAAATTCCCATATATGAAAATATGAGAAGACATATTGTTGAAATAACTAAAGGAAAAACCCTTAGCCTTATTTCACCTCTTTTGAATGGCAATTTTGCTAGTCCGAGAGCAAGAAAGAGAAAAAACAAAAGCGAAATGCTTAAAACAAAAAAATTAAAGAAAAGATAGAAAGTGATGGCAAAAAGTCCAAATAATGGAATAAGATTCAATTTATTTTCAAGAAAAGAAAGGTAATTTCCATAAAAAGACATGATTAGCAAGATAACAAAAGAAATAAACAGTGGCAAGCCACCAAGAGCCAAAAACTCAAGAAATTCGTTGTGAGATACGTCTATAAAGACCATGCTTGCACTACTCCAATGAAAAACAACGTTTGATGTATCAAAAAACTTTGATGCAATAGGGTAATAATTTGAAAGCCCGTAGCCCGTAAAAGGTCTTCTTAAAAACATCTCAAACGATGCTTTCCACATTATAAACCTTTCTGAAAGTGACTCATCTCCTACGTGACCAACTCGTCTACTAAATCCCCTAACGTACCAATCAGGATTTATATAAGGTGTTGCAAAAAACAAAACTATTGAAACTAAAATTCCGACTAATAAAAGCGAGCTCACCTTTTTTGAAGTCAGTATATCCCTTTTTAAAATAAACAGAAGTGACAAAAAAAGAACAAAAAAACCAAATATATTAGCCCTTGAATATGTTAAAAGAAGCTCAAAAAAAGAAAATACAAAAATTATGCAGAAAAGAGGAATAAATTTTTTGTACGTGTAAATAAAACAAATAGCAGACAACGCAATAACCGACAAAAATACGGCATAATCATTCGGTTGGCCAAAAAAAGAAGTAAGTCTACCCGGATAACCCTCAAGGTTTAGAAAATCGAAGTTAGCGTATTCAAATAAACCGTATACAAGGGGAATTACAGAAGATATTATAACGCTTAGATATATACGAAATAAATCCTTTTCTTTAAACTTGTGTTGAATAATTAGCCAAACAAAACATAAAAAAATTAGATAAAAGAGAAATCCTGTAAGCCTCGCGCTCTGACCGAGAATAGCATAAACTTTCGATGGAGCAACGTAAACCGAAAGTAGAAGAGAAAGTATAAAAAAGATTATTGCAAAGAATACATACTTAGATATGCCATTATTGTTTCTAAGAGAATATAACGAAAAGAAAAAACAAAAAACAGAAACTAGAATTAACTTTGGTAAAGAAAAAGCTTGAGTTATATTCCAAGGATAAAAAATCAATATAGGGTAAACAAATATCAAAAAAGAAAGTAAAAAAACTACGGGTTCTTTTAAGATTTTATTAATTTTAGAAAAACAATTATAAGTACTCGACGTCGTCTTCCTCGAGGTATTCGCCCTGCCAGATTTCTAATATCTGAGCGCTTATCTTACCAGGATTTGATATCTTGTGAGGAGTGGATTTTGGTATCAGGATACTATCTCCCGTGTGATAAAAAGCTTTTTTCCCATCTTTTTCTACTTCTATGGCGCCAGAAAGTATTATCCAGTTTTCTGATCTGTGATGGTGCATCTGAAGGAGTATTTCCTTTTTTGGAAGAAGAAGCACTTGATAAATCAAAAAGTTATCTCCCCTACTTACGAGAGTTTTTTGTCCCCAAAATCTATAAACCGTTTTGTGAATTTTACTTTCTTCTCTACCCTGTTCTTTAAGGGCATCAAAGGCGTCCTTTACGTATTGAGAACTACCTCTCTTACAAACCAAAATAGCATCATCAGCATCTACAACTATTAGATTATCTAAATCAATTCCCACCAAAAGCTTGCCAGTGCTATACATGAATGAATTTCTACAATGAATTGGCAGCACATCACCTGTAATAACATTTCCATCTTTACTCTTTTTGGCAACATCATAAAGAGAATCCCAGCTTCCCAGATCGCTCCATTCAAAACTAGATGGAATAACTGCACCTAATTTAGATCGTTCCATTACTGCCTTGTCAACAGGTAGAGATGGTAACGAAGAATAAATCTTTTCTGGATCTCTCTCAAGTTTATCTTCAAATAAGCTTCTTACTTTCTCATAAGTTTCGAAATCAAGCCTTTTTACTTCAGAAATAAATACCTCAGGCTTAAACATAAACATCCCAGAATTCCAAAGGTAGTTTTCATCTTTAATATATAAATTAGCTCTTTCCAAAGACGGTTTTTCTTCAAATTTTAAAATTTTAAATCCATTAGAATCTTCAATCTTATCTCCCTTCAAGATATATCCAAAACCAGTAGAAGCAAATGATGGCTTTATACCAAAAGTTACTATATAACCTCTCTCAGCTAATTTTTCGGCATCCCTTGCAACTTTATAAAAAAGTTCTTCATTTGAGATCATATGATCAGCAGGAACAACTAAAATGGGCTCTTTAACGCCTTTTTTATCAAAATATAAAGTTAAATACAAACACGCAGCATATGTGTTTCTAGGATAAGGTTCAAGCAAAATGTTGTATTTTACTTTAGAATCCCCGTTGGATAATTGCCACTCTAAATCTTCTTTATGCGCCTCAATTCCAACAATCAAAATATAATCATCGCATAATGGCAACAATCTATCTATAGTGTTTTGTAACAAAGACTTGTCACCGGTAAGAGAAATAAGTTGCTTTGGATATCTCTCTCTACTTAATGGCCAAAGCCTACTCCCTACACCGCCAGCAAGCACAGCAACCTTCATTTCTTCACTCTCCCCAGAAAAATTTTATTATATGGTGAAAATCATTTTCAACATTATAATTCAAAAAGTCGCTATGCTTTTCAACATTCATATAATATAAAGTTTCTTTTCTACCAACATCTATTACGTTAAAAAGCCACTTAATAGAAAGTGCAGCGCAATCATAACCATTCACAAACGAGGTACCCCCTATCAATACGATAAAACCTTTTCTGACGTTCTTATCAAAGTATTCGTTAAATTTATTTTTTTTTGCCCAAAATGGCTGGCATCTATCTATTGCAGACTTTAATATCGAAGTTACACCGCCGAAGAATACAGGAGAAAAGAATAAGAAATATTTATGAGCCTCAATCTTTTCATAGACATCTTGCATATCATCTTTAATTACACATAAACCATTTGATGAACACCTTTCACAGCCCCTGCAGGGGGAAATATTCATTTCTCTGAGAACGAACTTTACAACATCTCTTCTTTCTAAACATGCTGTAAATCTATCTATCAGAAAATCAGTATTTCCCCCTGGCTTTGGGCTACCGTTAAAAATTACCAAACTTTCATTTGTCAATATAGCTTCTAGCCCCTAAATACCTCTCAGCATAATATGATTCATTCAAAGAATCTATCATTATTCCACCATGATATGCTGCGTGAATAAACCGGTCATCCCCAATATAGATGCCCACATGACTTGGACCACTTTCGTAGGTTTGAAAGAAAACTAGATCCCCGGGCTTAAGCTCAGAAGTTGAAATCTTAACTCCATCATAATACTGGGAATCTGCATCTCTCGGAATACTTATGCCGTTAACCTTATAAACATACTGCACAAACCCAGAACAATCAAACCCAGCAGGTGTGGTGCCACCCCATCTATAAGATACCCCTTTTAGATGAAGTGCCGTTCTCACAATTTCTTGTCTTAAATCCTGATTGCTTGCATAAGCATTCGGTGCAAACAAAACAAAAGTCAGAAGAAAAATTGCCACTAAACAATAGAAAAAATCCCTACCCTTCAAACATTCTTTCCTCCTTTCTTTGTCTAAAAAACACAGGCAAAGGAAGAAATCCCCTGCGCTCTCCCCTTATTCTTTATCCAGAAAATGCCTTTACGCTACTATAAACTTACATGTTGTTTGCAAAATTATATGCGTTTTCAGCGTCGGACTTCGCGCCAATCGACTTGAAGCCGTCGCCCGCCTTAATCATGTCCTCCTTGTTGCCTTCGCTGAGCGCAACGGAAAAGGCATAGTTATACGCAGTCCAAGCATCAGCCTTTGAACCTACGCTCTTGAAGCCGTCGCCCGCCTTAATCGCCCCAGATGCAGACCTAAATTTCATAGCAAGCCCAAATGCATAGTTGTAAGCGTTCCAAGCATCTTCTTTGTCTCCTAAACTTCTAAAGCCGTCGCCCGCCAATACACAACCATCCAATGACCTTTGCATCTTAGCAAAAGCAAAAGCAATAGTGTAGGCTTTCTTTGCGTCAGAATCATTGCCCAACTTTCTAAATCCATCCCCTACTTTTACTAATGCTTGAACGTTCCTCTGTGAAATTGCTAGACCCATTGCATAAGTAAAAGCATTCCAAGCATTTTCTGTGTCTCCTGCCTCAAGAAAACTATTAGCTGCAGAAAGAGTTTTCTCGATGTTTCGCTGAATCATAGCAGCCCCAAAGGATGTCCCTAGATCTGAAGAAGTAGTTTCGCTCGAAGATGACTGTGTAGAAGAAAAGATATAAGATCCCGAAGCCGATGGCATTATAATACTATTGACCCCTTGGGCACTGTTTTGTTGCTGAGACGTTTCTTTAGAAATAATAGAATTTCCTGCGCCAGCTAGGCTCTTTGCACCGGCATTAACTGGAAAAAAGAATAAAAGGACAGTTAAAAAAGCTGCCATTTTGGTGCAAATTTTCATTAAATTACCCCCTTTCAAGCGGGCGAAATTAAATTTTAAGTTTTAAAAAGTTTTAAAAATAATCGAAGTTAGTATAACATATTTTTTAAAAAAATAACATATTTTTAAAGGAGATGCAAATTGACAAATGATCCAATAAATATGCTATATTTTTTATCACTTTTATCCTATAATGCAGGGGAAATGCCAGTAGGAGCTCTAATATATAAAGATGGTCTTATTTTATCAACATCTCAAAATTATTGCGAGAGGGAAAGATCCCCCATTGAGCACGCTGAGATGTTAGCTATAAAGATTGCAATTCAAAGATACAGTAAATGGTATATCCAAGGAGCTACAATTTATTGTTCTCTCGAACCTTGTCTAATGTGTGCAGGAGCAATAATAGAAAGCAAAATAAAAAACGTTATATATTGTGTTAGTTCGAGAAGCTCTACAAGAGAGATACTTGAGTCGAATGGCATTTTCTGTAGAGAAATATACGATAAGAGATTTAAAGATTTAATAGAAAGATTTTTTCGGGAGATAAGGAACAAAAAACGATCTATATAAATTTAAATTCTTACAATATAGTTTTAATTTAAGCAAAACAAATATTGACATAAAACCGTAAAGAGTTTAGAATTACTTCTTGTGAGCCGTTAGCTCAGCCAGGTAGAGCATCGGCCTTTTAAGCCGAGGGTCGAAGGTTCGAAGCCTTCACGGCTCACCAATTAATCCATAAAAAAATTTTTAATAAGAGCTAAAATATAATTTCTTCTGAGTTAAATACTGGGCCATCTTTACAAACTCTTAGATATCCTTTAGAACTCCTTACCACACAACCCATACATGCTCCTGCACCACAAGCAAAAATAGATTCTAAGCTAATTTGTGCACTTTTATGCCTCCTTTGAATTGCCTTAAGCATTGGCACAGGTCCACATGCAAAAACACTGTCATATTTCTTTTTTATTTCGAAATCAATTACAGTACCTTTTTCCTTAAAAGATCCGTCATCGGTATAAACAAATACATTTCCAAATTCAGCAAAAGAATCTTCAAATATAACCCTTTCCTTATTTCTAAAACCAAGTACTATATCAGATTCAACCCCATTTATTTTGAGATTTTTTGCAAGATAAAACATTGGAGCAATGCCTGTACCGCCAGCATATAGAAGTGCGCTCCTAATATTTTCAAATTTAAACCCGTTACCTAAAGGACCTCTAATATTTAGGATATCCCCAACTTTGGCTTTACTTAAAACTTTAGTTCCTTTACCCTTTATCTCAATCAAAAATCTAAGAACACTCTTATCTGTGTCAAAAATGCTAAAGGGCCTCATAAAAAATGGATCATTAAGGTCATTTACTTTCAGCATAAAAAATTGTCCAGGAATAGGATTTAGATTAGTTTTTGAATTTAAATCAATTAAAAAGTGAAAATTACTTATCCTTTCAACGTTTACAACCTTTGTGTCAATCATCTTCTATTATCTCCTAAAAAATTTTTTTATCTTCCAAAAAAGTGCAAGAATAGCAAACTTTGGAAGCACAAGCATTCTTTTCGCCCTCTTTGGTTCACTAATCAACCTATACAACCATTCAAGGCCTAAACTTATGAATATCTTTGGTGCTCGTTTCTTTTTGCCAGACAAAACATCGAAGGATCCTCCCACTCCCATGCCCATTATATTAGGCTTAATGGAAAAAAGCTCATTTAAAAATAATTCTTGTTTGGGAAAACCCATTGCTGCAAGCACAAATGACGCATTAGATGATACTATCCTTCCTAGAGAAGGTTTAAAGTTTTCAAAATAACCGTTTTCGTAACCAACTACGTCTATGCCCATTTTTAAAAATTTTTCACTCAGAGTTTGAACTACCTCATTACTTGAACCCACTAAATAAATCCCTCTTTTATGTCTTTTGCATATCTCGAGAAAATACGGAATAAGGTCAATGCCGCAAACTCTCTTTGTATTTAAAAAAAACGCTATACCAATACCATCTGGAACTATCAGATCAGCTCTGTTAAAAGTTTCAAGCATCCGATATGAAACGTCATTATTTCTCATCGCAAACATAACCATTTCTGGGTTAAGGGTTATAATTCTCAAACCTAAATTGTTAACAAGTCTCTCTTCAAAAAGATTTAAAATTTCCTCAAGACTAACTATATCTACTGGAACCTTATCAAACAAAAATTTTCTCATATAACCTTAAACAAATTCGAAATTTTTATAAGCTAAACTTTCGAGTTCGTTTATTTTTTTTGAAATTTGTTTTTCTACAGAACTTTTATTGCTATAGAAATCTAAAAGGTCATTAAAAGAAAGAGATTTGAAACAGTATTCCTCCAAACCTATCTGTCGCATAAAACCTCTAACCTTTGGATCGTAATCAATTGCAACGAAGGGAGTTAAAGATTTAACACAAAAAACTGCACTGTGAAACCTAGTGGCCACAAATATCTCACACTGGGCAACAGATCTAAACGTGGTTAAGAAATCTTTATATATGACTTCATCAAATTTTATCCCACAACTTTTTAAATACCTTTCATCTTCTTTATCAAATGCTACTCCTCTTATAGCATAGCCTTCTTCCCTTAATTTCTCAGAAAACATTTTGAGATCTTGCAGAACATCTAAAGATTCCCTACAATATCTAAGATTGATTCCCAAAATTCTTTCCCTTTTAGGTAGAGGAAAATCCAATGTTAAAGTAATATCAGAAACCTCTTTAAGTATATTGCTTCTTAATCTGAATCTATTTGCTAGAGAAAGCGAAATCGGATCCCTAATAGCAAGGACTTCAACACGGTTTAGGAGTTTGATAAACAATTTTGATATTTTATTTTCTATAGGACCAAGAGATTGCGATAACATATAGACCCTTTTTTTGAAAAGACTAGCAATAAATATTATGCCAGTATAAAAAATCAAGCTTGCAAGACTAGTTTTATCTTGAATAATTCCCCCACCTGGAAATATAATCCTTTCAGCTAACATAATATTTTTTAAAACTTCAAATACCTTTCTTTTCTCAACGTGATTAGGAGCTGACCTATTAGAATTCCAGAGTATCCTCACTTCATTTTTATTTTTTAAAAGATAAGCTTTAAGTATCGCATCATCTCCTACATTGCCAGCTCCAAAAAAACCAATTAAAAAATCCATTTTTATGATTCTACAATAATGTTATCTATTAATCGAACTTTTCCCACCCATCCCGCTAAAAGAACTGCAACTGGCGGTGCCAAATCCGTCTTTTCTTCAAGATTATCTGTGCTAACAGCCTTAAGATAATCTAACTTTATGCCCTTTTCTTGAAGCCTTCCTCTGGATTCTTCTAAAATTTTTATATCATAGTTGCCTTCTTCTATTTTTTCTTTTATCCAAAAAAGTTCTTTACTGATGTTTAGAGCTATCTTCCTTTCGTCGGCAGTCAAGTAGGAATTCCTCGAACTTAATGCCAAATTATCAGCATCCCTTACAATAGGTGATGGGACAATCTTTATCGGGAAATCGAGATCTTTCACCATCTTTCTCAAAATTACTAACTGCTGATAATCCTTCTCGCCAAAGTGAGCAAAATCAGGCTGTACAATGTTGAAGAGTTTGGTAACGACTGTGCACACACCTCTAAAGTGACCTGGTCTAAATAAACCACAAAGTCTATCCTGAAGTTCCTTTACCTCTACAAAGCAAAGCTGTTCTTCAGGATACATCTCTTCTACAGTTGGGCAAAAGACTACATCAACGCCTTCCTTATCAAGAAGTCTTAGATCGGAACCCAAATCTCTTGGGTATCTATCCAAATCTTCGTTTGGGCCAAACTGTATCGGGTTGACAAATATTGACACTACAACAATTGATGACATACCTCTTGCCCTCCTGACAAGAGAGATGTGTCCTTTATGCAAAAAACCCATGGTTGGCACTAAAGAAACTGTTTTCCCAAGTGACCTATTCTCTTCCAAGAACTTTCTCAAAGATTTCTTATCAAAAAAAACCCTCATTACAAAGCCTCTTTTGCAGTAGCGTTTATAATATCCCTTATTTTATTTTCAATAAAGGCTGGAATATATGGAATATTTAAGTTTAAAAAGCCAGTAGTAATCAAAGAAACAGCATCGTCCTTTTCTATACCCCTGCTCATCAGGTATTCTACCTGTTCTTGAGAAATTGGGCCAATTGAAGCCTCATGAGAAAGAAGAGCTTTTACAGAACCCTCAGATACCAGCGCAGGAATTGCATACATTGTGGCCTCTTTGGAAAAAACTATTCCTCTACAGTCCAGATGGGCCATACAAGCCTCCTTTGTTCTAGCAATCATATCCCCTCTTGAATATATTATGCTCCTATCAGCAGCAATAGTTCTCGCTATAGATTCAGCACGTGTATTTGGTGCATCAAGATACATCTTAGAACCCAAGTCAATATATGAATTTCCAAGGCCATATATTACGTTGTTAAACTGCACGACAGCATTTTCACCAGCAAGGTAAACATTTGGAGCTGATTGAATAGATTTTACTGGTTTCAAAAGTATGTAATTGTTAACGTATTTAGCACCTTCTTCGAGGTATACTCCAGTTCTTGGTCTAACATCGAAGTTGTCAGCCCAGTTGTGAATCATTGTAAAGGTTAAGCTCCCTCCCCTTTTCACATAAAATTCGCTAATGCCAAGATGGATCCCATAGGCGTCGCTTTTAGACAACGAGCAACCTGTAATAACGTTTAAAGAGGCACCCTCTTCCACGATAATAATATTATGAACATTTTGGCTTATATTATTTTCATCTACAAGTAAACACGCTTGTAATGGGTATTCCACGTGCTGATTTGCGAAAACCCTCATAAAATACCCATGGGTAGGATTAAGCGCAACTGCTGCAGTATATTTATCTTGATCTGGTTTTACTATCCTCCAAAAGTAGTCCTCAATAAAGTCAAATTTTTCTACAGCGTCGTCTGTACTCATTATCTGCAGTTGATCTTTATATTTTTTATTTAAGCTTTCATATATCACGCTATGGTTTAACTGAACAAATGAACCACTTCTAACCTCTTCAGCTATATCCATTCCGCTCATAATAGCAGCTTCCCTAACCTGAGAATTCAAAGACGACAAGTTCTCAACTCTATTTCTTTGAACAAATTCCTTAAATTTTTCCAAATCGATATCAGGGCCTAATGAAGCCTTTTTATCCCTTGCTGCGTTAGCCAGTGATCTTATTTCAGAAAGTCTGCTCTCGCTTATTGGCATACCTGGCACCCCTTATAACCATTTCTCTTTATTTCATTCAGCATATCTCTAGGATTACCACTACATATTATCCTGCCATTTATGAAAATATAACCTTTGTCGGCATTAACATAGTCAAGTATATAACCTGTATGTGTTATTATCAAGGCGCCTCTTTTTGGACTTCTCACCTTATCTTTGCCGAGCAAATGATTGATAGCGTGGCCTACAAGCGAAATGTTTTCCATATCAACACCCGACTCTGGCTCATCTATAAGCACAAATTCTGGTTTTTGTAGCATAAGTTGTAATATCTCTGACCTTTTCATCTCTCCGCCAGAGAACCCATCATTTATTGATCTCTTTATATGGTCTTTAATTTTTAAACTTTCAAGAATACTTTCAACCTCTTCATCACTAATACCATTTTTTTTACTAAGTAAATTTATTAGTCTTTCTAGGCTTACCCCTCCTACTGTAGGCGGTCTTTGAAATGAAAGTCCTATTCCCATTTTTGCTCTTTCGTATATATCTTTGTTTGTAATATCTTCGCCTTTAAAGTAGATTTTACCCTGATCAACTTTATATTTCGGAAAACCCATCAAGGACATCATAAACGATGTTTTACCTGCACCGTTTGGTCCGAAAAGAACACATACATCACCAAATCCCATGGAAAAATCTACACCCTTTAAAACCTGTTTGCCCTCTACAGATACCCATAGATCCACTACCTGAAGCATCTCTTGCATATACCTATACCCCATTTAATAAGATTTTATATAATCCAAATTGTATCATAAAAGATTAAAAAAGAGACTTACGTATTTCTTAGTGTAAAATTGTCAGACAATTTATAAAATTTTACAAAATGCTTTAAATAAACTAAAATTTTTATGAAAATTTATGGAGGTGATAAGTTTGTATCCAAACCTTAAGGAATTTGTCGATAAGATCTATATCGTGGATACAACTCTCAGAGATGGAGAACAAACGGCTGGAGTTGTCTTTGCCAATCAAGAAAAAATTCATATTGCCAAAATGTTAGATGAAATAGGCGTTAACCAGATAGAGGCTGGAATACCTGCTATGGGAGGTGGAGAAAAGGAAGCGATAAAGTCTATAGTCAATTTGGGTTTAAATGCTTCTATAATGGCATGGAATAGAGCTGTTATTGAAGATATAAAAAATTCAATTGATTGTGGAGTAGACGCCGTAGCAATATCTATTTCCACTTCAGATATACATATTAAACACAAACTAAAAACATCAAGGGAAGATGTTCTCGACTCTATGTGTAAAGCCGTTGAGTTTGCTAAATCAAAGGGACTTTATGTTTCAGCAAATGCCGAAGATGCTTCAAGATCAGAAATGGATTTTCTTATTAAGTTTGCTGAGAAAGCAAAGGAAGCTGGTGCTGACAGGCTTAGGTTTTGTGATACGCTGGGAATTCTTGATCCATTTGAAACCTTTGCAAAAATCAAAACTATTTATGACAGTGTAGGGATCGATATAGAGATGCACACGCACAATGACTTTGGAATGGCTACTGCCAATGCCCTTGCTGGAGTTAGAGGTGGAGCTAAATATGTAGGTGTTACTGTAAACGGTCTTGGGGAAAGAGCAGGCAACGCAGCATTAGAAGAAGTTGTAATGGCACTTAAAATTATACATAATATCGATTTAGGTTTTAAAACAAAAAAGTTTATTGAAATATGCGAATATGTAGCTAACGCATCATCGCGACAAATTCCAATCTGGAAGACGATTGTGGGAGCTAACATCTTTGCGCACGAATCTGGAATACATGCTGATGGAGTCCTTAAAAATCCAACAACCTATGAAGCCTTTTCACCAGAAGAGGTTGGTCTTGTTAGACAAATTATAATAGGCAAGCATTCTGGGAGCGCTGCTATAAGGAGCAAATTTCATCAGTTCGGTATCGAACTAAGCAAAGAAGAAACAAGATTAATACTCGAAAACGTAAGAAATTTGTCCATTCAACTGAAAAGACCGCTTTTTGATAAAGAGCTTATGTATATTTACAACGACGTACAAAAGATTCTAAATAAAGAATCTAATTTAGCAGTGTAATGTTAAAATTGAGGCCAGGCTACATGTCTGGCCTTTTATTAAGAAACCACTTAACAGTAATATCAATACCCTTCTTTAAATCTGTTTTTGGCTCCCATTTAAGTATCTTTTTTGCCTTACTATAATCTAATAAACTCCTTCTAAGATCTCCTAACCTTGCCTTAGAATAAACTGGAATAGCTGCATCATCAGGTATTGACAAACCATATTTTCTCACGCTCTCCAAAACTAACAAGAAAATCTCTTTAGTCTTGGTTGCAATTCCTGTTGAAATATTGAATACTCCACTATCATCTAACATGAGTGCTAGATCGTTTGCCCTTACGACATCTTCAACAAAAACATAATCCCTAACCATACCATCCAAATCCTCAGGAAAAACATTTATCGTAGATCTTTTCTTATTAATTAAATTTTCAAGAAATATTGACACAACTCCCGCTTCACCGTGAGGAACTTGTCTTGGACCATATACATTTGAATATCTTAAAATTACATATTTAAAGCCAGATCTTTGAGATAACAGTTTAATATACTCTTCCGATGTCAATTTAGATAGTGCATAAGGAGATATAAGACAGGGTTTAGTATCTTCAGTGGCAATATCCGTTACTTCGCCATATATAGCTCCACCAGTTGATGCAAATAAAAACTTTGCTTTTAATTTAGATGCGCACTCAATCATTTTTATAGTTCCAAGAATGTTTATTTTTGCATCAATATATGGATGACTAACTGAATAGGGCACTGATATTTGAGCTGCCTGATGACAGATCACATCAGGAGAAAATTCTAATATTCTCTTAGAAGTCTTTTCAGAACATATATCGCCCTTAAAAAATTGGCTCTTTGGATTTATGTTTTCAATTTTTCCACTTGACAGATCGTCAATTGATAAGACTTCATGTCCCTTTTCTATCCAGTAATCTACAATATTTGAACCTATAAAACCAGCTGCCCCAGTAACGACAATCTTTGCCAAATTGTCCTCCTATAAGTTTTAGTTTGTCAAAACAATACCCATTATAATACAACAAAATAGGGATACATTATGATGTATCCCTATTTTCTGATGAAATTTTAAATTATTTAGCTTATTGTATCCCTTGCTTCTTTCCCGGACAAAATATTAGACCAAACTTTTATAGAATCTAAAATTAACCATATCCCCATTCCAAGAAGTAATAAAGAAAGAAAAGCATTTATCCCCATAGCAACGTTCCCCTTCATTGCAAGGGGCAAATATATATGACTAAAGTTTAACCAACAAGCAGAAAAAGTAACAACAGTCATAAACACGCCTGGCAATAAGGTAACCATTGCATAAGAAATCTTGCCTGTTCTTCTTAATATTTCAGTAGTGGATATTATAAGCGCAAAGGTCGCAAGAAGTTGGTTGGTTGCACCAAAGATAGGCCAAATAGTTGAAACGTTACCTGAATACAAAAGATAGCCCCAAAAAAATGAAACTAAAAAACCTGTTGATATTATGCCAAAGTTCCAATTCATATCTCTAAACTGCGGAACAAAATATCCAAAGAACTCCTGCAAAAGATATCTCCCTACTCTTGTCCCTGCATCAATGGCAGATAAAATAAACATAGCCTCGAACATGATTATAAAGTGATACCAATAAGCCATCATGCCAGAAAGAAATGGTACCTGTTCAGTTATATAGGCTACACCAGCAGCAAGAGAAACTGCACCTCCAGGCCTTCCTGCTAGATTTTCGTGAACCATAGCAGAAAGTATAGGAACCTGATTTGCAATCATGCCTAATTTTTCAAAAACTGCAGGAGGAGTGTTAATTGCAAAGTAATCCCCTGGAGGCAGAACACAGGCAGCTATAAGAGCAAGAACACCCACAAAGCTTTCCATTAGCATAGCTCCATAACCTATAAACCTTGCATCAGTTTCACAATTTAACATCTTCGGAGTGGTACCAGAGCCTACAAGCGCGTGAAAACCAGAGATAGCACCACAGGCAATTGTAATAAATAAGTAAGGAAAAAGCGGCCCAGGAATAATAGGTCCTCCACCTGCATCAAACTTAGTAAAAGCTGGCATTTGAAGATTGGGATGCACTATAAAAACACAAATACCAATTGCAACTGCTACACCGATCTTCATATAGCTAGATAGATAATCCCTTGGAAGTAGCAACATCCAAACAGGCAAAACAGATGCAATAAAAGCATAAGTTGGCAAAATAACTTTTACAGTATTTTCGCTAAGGGTAAGCATCTTGCCAAGATCCGATTGAGGTGGTACCAAACCACCAATCCAGGTAACCACAAACAAGAGTGCCACACCTATCACAGTAGCCTCCAATACCTTGCCAGGTCGAAGCACGTACATCCAAAAGGCCATAATAAAAGCAATTGGTATAGTAAGGCCGACAGTTATAATACCCCATGGAGAATTTTTAAGAGCATTTACCACTGCTATAGAAAGGCCAGCCATAGCAAGAACAAGAATTAAGAATGTAGCAAGCGACAAAACCTTGCCTGTTGGACCTGATATTTCTCGTCTTGCTATCTCAGCCAAGGAGCAAGCGCCCCTTCTGGTTGACGCAACAAGGACTACAAAGTCATGCACTGCGCCAGCAAGAGCTGCGCCAATAACAAGCCAAAGAAGCCCTGGCATAAAACCAAACTGCGCAGCAAGAACAGGCCCTATAAGAGGACCAGCGCCTGATATAGCAGCAAATTGGTGACCAAACAAAACGTATTTGTTTGTAGGAACGAAGTCTCTCCCGTCATTGATCTTACAAGCAGGAGTTTGGGAACTATCATCCAAACACATTACTTTTGCTGCAATAAAGGCACTATAGTAGCGATATCCAATTGCCCAAACAGCAAAACCAAAGATTAAAAGCAAAAGTGCACTTTTCACGCTCAAGACAGAAATCAAAGCTAATACGGCAACAATTAAAAGTAAAACAATCCCAAAAATAGATGTAGCCTTCATTTTTCAAGCCCCCTTAAAAAATTTGTCAAAACTACTCCCTCCTTATTCCTCAAAAAAATAAAAATAAATATAAATATAACTATTGTATCACATAGCTATTAGTATTTATTGAGACAAATCATAAGAAATTATTATAAACCCAACCTTTTCGTTAATATTCATAACTGGAGACACCGCAAAAATAACACCTTTTTCATTCAAAACGGTTATTCTTTGATAGCTTGAAAATTGTTCAGGGTAAAATTTTGAGAAGTCAGAGCCTTCATATTTTTTATTGGTAGATATCTGTATTGTATTGCCACTTACAAAGCTAATTTCTTTAAAACCTTTATTTTTAACAATTTGATTAAAGCACTCTTCTACTTGATAGGTTTTGTTCGACTGAAGGCTGTCCTTGACAAAAAAGGTTAACGGTATTGAAATGTCTATCAAAAAGTCTTTGCTAATATCATAAGACTTATTCTCTAAATCCTTTTTTACACTTTCAATATTTTTTTGACAATTTCTGCCGTATGTTTCTTTAATAGATTTGGTTGCAAATATCCAGTATACATTTGATACAATCAGGCAAACGAATAAAATAAAAATAAGATAAACATACCACTTGATTTTTGTCATATTACACTCCCGCCCAAAATTATTGCATACAGTATAAGTCTGTAAAGATTCTTAACTAACAAAATCTTTTAAAGTACAAAAACGCAAGAACAATATTTACGCTCATAGCAACGTTCAAAGATTCAACGCTTTCAGTTGGAATACAAACAACTCTATTAGAGGCACAAATAATACTATTGCTTATACCATCACCTTCATTACCGAAAACAAGAAGGGTTTTATCTTTGAATTCAAAATTAAAAAATGGCATAGTAGCTCTTGGAGAAAAAGAAAGTATTTCTAAATCATCTCGCATCTCACTGATAATGTCTTTAAAATTTTTCTTTTTGAATGGAACCTTAAAAAAGGCTCCCGCTGATGATCTTATAACCTTTGGATTATAAATGCTGCACGAGTCTTCCGAAAGAAAAACCCCTCCACACCCAAAAGCAAGTGCACCTCTCAATATAGTGCCAAGATTACCTGGATCCTGAATCCTATCCAGGTAAAGCCAAGGCGATTGACCAAAATCCCTTTGTTCTGGAAATTTACCAATACAAATAATGCCAGTGGGAGATTTTTCACTTGAAAGTCTCTTTATGGCTTCTTCCTTGACAATTAAAATATTCAAATTTTTACATTTTTCTATAAAAACATTATTGTGAAAAAATTGGTCCTCAAGCATCCTTTCATCTTTCAAAATAACAAAATCAGGAATATAATCTGCTTTTAGCGCCTCTTCAAAAGTATGAAATCCTTCAAAAAAAACAAATTGCCCAGACTTTTTCATTCTGAGCAATTCTTTAATCTTAGAATTTGAAGCAAAGTCAATATTCACAAATTAGCTTTCCTTAACTTTCATAACCACTTTCTTAAATTGTTCAGGATGAGAGAGTGCCATTTGCGCCAAGACTTTTCTATCAAGATTAAGACCAGATTTAGCAAGAGCATTCATAAACTTACTATATGAAAGTCCATATTCTCTTACAGCAGCATTAATTCTTACAATCCAAAGACTTCTAAACTCTCTTTTTTTCCTTCTCCTGTCAATAAACGCATACTTAAGGGCATGCAACAAATGCTGATTTGCTGTTCTATATAATCTATGTAAAGAACCTCTAAAACCCTTAGTCATTTTCAAAACCTTCTTGTGACGCCTACGGGTCACAAAACCACCTTTAACGCGCATACTTTTCCTCCTAAATAAAACTTATTTTACGTTGTAATATGGAAGTTGTACCATTAATCTTGGAAAATCAGAACTAGAAAGCACTAAGGTTTTCGAAAGCCTTCTCTTTCTTTTGGTACTCTTATGAAAAAGGAGGTGACTCCTATTTTGCTGCCTTCTTATTATTTTACCAGAACCCGTCACTCTAAATCTCTTTGCTGCAGCCCTACACGTTTTCATCTTTGGCATCCTTCAACCCTCCTTTTTGGTCTGTTTTATGCTTTATTTTAGCCGGGCCGATAACTGCTACAAGGTGTTTCTCACTTTCGACCTCAGGTAGCTTTTCTAAGACAGCGTTCTTAAGCAAACCAAAAAACTTATTAACTAGGTCAATACCCTGGTTCATGTGAATCATTTCTCTTCCTCTAAAAATAACGCTTAATTTTACCTTATTGCCCTCGTCTATAAACTCTTGTGCAGCCCTCGCCTTTGTAAGAAGGTCGTTTTCTCCTATTGCAGGCCTCAAACGAACTTCTTTTATAACTGTTTGTCTTTGATGTTTTCTTTGGGATTTTTCTTTCTTTGATTGCTCAAATCTAAATTTACCATAATCCATTATCCTTGCTACTGGCGGACTTCCATGAGGAGCAATTAGTACTAGGTCACTGCCCTTAGATCTTGCAAGCCTAAGAGCCTCTTGCGTAGGTTGAACACCTAGCTGTTGTCCATCCAAATCTATTAATCTAACAGTCGGATAGACTTGGATCTCCTCATTAACGGCATATTCTTTACTTATAACGTTCACCTCCGAAATTAAAAATAGACAATAATTTTGTTTTAAATTATATATAAAAATAACCAAAATTAAAATATATTTGATTATACGAAAAAATAAAAAAAATAACAACAATCAATCTTTAATCGTTTATAATATAGACACAATGAATAATAAAATTTCGCATATGTTTTTAAAAGCTATTGAGGATTACCTTACTTTATATTCTCTATTATGCCCCCTCGATAGTTCGAGTTTCCTTACTATAGAGTTTGCTATTGCATACATTGAAAAAAGTTTCCCAGGTCTAGAAATAAAAGAATTAAGGACGCTCTGGAAAAAAAGCAGCAAAGAGATTGATTTTAAAGATTTTCTCTTAGAAAATTCAAATTTCTTAAAACGATTGGATTCTGAAGACAAAGGCTGTAAATTTATAACTGAATTAAGAAATTTTTTCAAAACAGCAAAAAAAGACGTCATCGTCTATATACCTGAAATTACTGAGAAACTTTTTCCATACATAAACCTTAATGAAAGAGAACTTCTTAATCTTAAAGAAATTAGGAAAATGAGGAAAATAGGTTGATAGGCATTGATATAGTAAGTCATAAAAGAATAGAAAGGGTATTTAACAAATTTAAATATAAGTTTCTAGAAAAAATTTATACAAAAAGTGAGTTAGAATATTGTTCAAAAAAAAGGTCCTATATAGAATGTCTTTCGGCGAGATTCGCTGCAAAGGAGGCATGTATAAAGGCCATATACCAAAGTTTTTCTATAAAGTTGCAAATGAAGCAAATAGAAATAAATAGCAAAAGTGGTGAAGGAGTCGATGTAAAAATACGTTCCGACAAATTAAATCTATCAAATATAAAAATACTAGTTTCTATTTCTCACGAGAAGGATTACTCGGTAGCAGTAGCTTTTATAATAGAAAACAACAATTAATTTTTCAGGAGGTAACTAAAAATTATTATTAGAAAAGCTAGGATCGACGACGCAAAAAAGATTAAAACCCTAATTGAAAACTTTGCAAAGCAAAATCTTATGCTTATTAGACCGCTTTCAGATATATATGAGTGCATAAGAGACTTTTGTGTATTAGAAATTGACGGCAAAATTTGCGGTTGTGGTGCCCTTCATATTTTTTGGGAGGATATAGCAGAAATAAGAAGCCTATGCGTAAGCAACGAATATCAAAGAAAGGGATTAGGAAAGGAAATTGTAAACTTTTTGATTAACGAGGCACGGCAACTTAAGCTAAAAAGAGTATTTGCATTAACATACCAGGTAGTCTTCTTTAAATCAATAGGTTTTGAAATAGTAGATAAGTCGCATTTACCTCAAAAAATATGGTCAGAATGCGTAAAGTGCCCGAAGTTCCCAGATTGTGATGAAGTTGCAATGATCAAAAAGATATAAATTAAAACATACAAGTTTGCTTATGGCCTTTTTAACACTAATTTTGTCCTTACTAGCAATATTGATATTTTGTGAGCTTTTTACAAATGCAGTAGAGTGGCTTGGGAAAAATTTAGATTTTGGGCATTCGGTGGTTGGAAGCGTTTTTAGTGCCGTTTCTACTGCCTTGCCAGAAACAATCGTTCCAATAATAGCCCTCTTAACCCTACCCTCTTTTACTTCTAGAGAAGAAATTGGTATAGGTGCAATTCTTGGCGCACCCCTTATGCTTTCTACGTTAACCTTTTCTTTACTAGCATTACCTACCTATTTTAGGAATAGCAATAAAGTTTTAACTTTTAAAAGAGAGCCGCTTCTTTTGGATATGAAATTCTTTATCTTAAACTTTTCTTTGGCTTTGTTAATATCAATTTTTGCTAAAAATTTAAAGAGCCTTCTTTCCATATTTTTTCTTTTATCATATCTAATCTATCTTTACTTTATTTTCAAAAAGGATGAAGGATTTGAGGAAGAAGAATTGAAAGCACTTTTGTTTTCTAGATCAAAGGAACCAACTACTTTTATTATATTTTTGCAATTAGGAATAGGTTTGTCTGGAATTTTATTATCATCTTATTTTTTTGTAACGAGCATTGAATC
This sequence comes from Thermodesulfobium sp., assembly GCF_053498235.1. NCBI lineage: Bacteria > Pseudomonadati > Thermodesulfobiota > Thermodesulfobiia > Thermodesulfobiales > Thermodesulfobiaceae > Thermodesulfobium > Thermodesulfobium sp. The sequence continues at coordinate 28,420 of NZ_JBRCUV010000017.1, read as the reverse complement.
ACTGGCAAAAATTATCGGAATAAATCCATTTATAATCTCAGTAGTACTTACGCCTATTGCAACTGAACTACCAGAAAAGTTTAATTCAATAACTTGGGTAATTAAGGGGAAAGATCATCTCGCTATATCAAATATTACAGGTGCAATGGTTTTCCAATCTTCCTTTCCAATAATGGTTGGGTTGATCTTGAGTACATGGAATTTAGATGAGAAGGCATTAAAACTATGCTTAATAACAATTATTTCTTCTCTTTATCTATACTTTCTTATTAGAAGAGGCTTTATAAAGCCAAAGTTTTTGCTTTTTAATTTCATTTTATATATTCTTTATATACTATTATCCTTAAATTTCGAGGTCTTTCATTTATGAGTTTGTTTAACTTGATGCCTAAAAAGGATATATATTTAATAGTAGGGCTTGGAAATATAGGAGAAGAATACAGGTTAACAAGGCACAACGTTGGCTTCCTTTTTCTAGATTTCTTAGCCGAAAATCTTGGTTTTAAATTCTCTGGATCTGTAGAAAAATTTAACAATTTGGTTTTACTTAAACCTGATACATATATGAACAAATCTGGAATAGCAGTCAAAAGAGTCTCAAACTTCTATAAAATCGAACCTAAAAATATAATAGTCATATATGACGATTTAGATTTGGCTTATAAAACAATTAGATTCAGAGCAAAAGGAAGTTGCGCAGGCCATAGAGGCATGAAATCGGTAATAGAAGAGCTTGGAACGCAGTTAATCCCAAGGATAAGAATAGGCATAGGAAGAAAGGAAAGAGTTGAAGCACGTGATTACGTTCTTTCAAATTTTGACAGTGAGGAACTCTTGTGCTTGCCCAAGATATTTGAAGCTGTAAAATCTTGTCTTGAAACCTTTTTAAATGAAGGAGAAGATGAAACCTTAAAAAAATGTGGAACAGTTAAAATTACCACTTAAATCCTAGAAACGAAAAAAAATTATAAAGAGGAAAATATTGAAGTGAAGTTTTTGGACGAATTTTTCGAGAAAATTATTGAAAAGTGCATAAAAGATTATAAAAATAAAATTATAAACGTACAACCCGAGACATCTTTGTTTTTAATTCTTTATCTTGCAAAAAACAACAAAAAGGCTCTCTTTGTATTCAGAAATGATAAAGACTCTCAAGAGGCATACAATTTTCTCAAAAGAAATACGAAAAACAACTCAGAAGAGGAAGTTAATTTTTCGCTGTACCCAGCTTGGGATATCCTTTTCGGCGAAAGGCTTTCCCCTTCTTACAGGATAATTTCTCAAAGAATAATTGCACAAAAAAGAGCTGTATTGATTAGTTCAGTAAAGGCCATACTTTCTCCAATAGAAGAAAACTTTCAAATTGTCTCAATTAAAAAGAATACAGAGATTAATAGAGAAGAACTTATAAATTTAATTAGCAAGAACTACACAAGAAAGAACTTATGCGAATTGCCTGGAGAATACGCTGTAAGAGGAATGATTCTAGATATTTTCCCATTTTACTCAGAAGATCCAATCAGATTAATTTTTAGTGACAACACTGTTAGCTCAATAAAATACTTTAACCCTGAAGACCAAAGAACCCTTAAAGAGGTTAATAATTTCGATCTAATTGTCATTGAAGCTCTAAGATTCTCACCAAAAGAAAAGAAGGAAATAAAAGATTTTTTTGAAAATTTGCCAAAGTACGAGAAAGATATAGTCGCTGAAGAAATAAATAATATTGAAAATGACGTTAATTTTAATGGTATTGAGAACTATTTGTTTTTTAAAAAAAATTTAAAATTTTTACTAAATGAATTTGAGACTATATTTTTTGTAGAAAAGGATCAAATTAAACTAGAAATAGTTAGACTTCTAGAAGAAGTTAAAAAATTAAGAGATTTTCAGACTGATAACAAAATATACGTTCAGATGCCATCCTTTGTTTACAGAATTGTAAATCCTTTTATTGATCTTTCTACAAGAAACTTCAATTTAGACAAACAATTTGAAAATATAGTCGATTTTGACAGCCAACTTTTAAAACCCTTTGCAAAGGAAATTAAAATAGCCCCTCTTTTCCCAAGAGGACGAACCGAAGATATAAAAAATACTATAAATTGGTATTTAAATTCTAACTACACAGTCGAATTAGCCATAAATCACATACCTGATTTCCTCAAAGACCTAGAAAATCCTCAATTGGTATTTTCAGAAAGAGCATACCCAACAGGCATTGAAATAAAAGGAATAGATAAAAATGTAGCAAAAAAATACAGTATTAAAGAAAATTTAATAATCTTTACCTCTCAAGAATTTTCTACAAAGGAGGTAAAGAAAAAAGTAAGTCGCTACAAGAACATATCTAGTCTTCAAGAGCTCCAATATAACGACCTAGTAGTACACAGAGATCATGGAATAGGAAGATTTATAGGTCTAAATCTTATGAATTTCAACAAGGTTCAAAAGGAATACGCACAAATATTATATAAAGATGGCGATATGTTATATATACCAGTTGAAGAATTTACAAGACTTTCAAAATATATAGGATCAGATGAAGTAGAACTTTCAAGTCTTAGGGCAAACGATTGGGTTTCAAAAAAGAAAAGGGCAAAAGAATTTGCTGAAAAAATAGCACATGAAATAGTTTCTATAGAAGCCTCAAGACGTAACGTTCAAAGAGGGGCGTATTCAAAGAGCAAAGAACCTTCCATAGAAGAGTTGGAACTAAAAGAGAGTTTCGGATACGAAGAGACTCCGGATCAAGAAAGGGCTATTGAAGATGTCTTTTCAGATATGTCAAAACCATATCCAATGGATAGATTGATAATAGCTGATGCCGGTTTTGGAAAAACAGAAATAGCAATAAGGGCATCATATCGGGCAGTGCTTGCATCAAGACAAGTTGCAGTGCTTGCCCCTACTACATTATTAACTGACCAACACTTTAGAACTTTCAAAAGTAGATTTGACCCACTTGGAGTAAGAGTTGAAGCCTTATCAAGAATTTCTTCAAAGAACAAAGAAAAAATTTTACAAGACTTAAGAGATCATAAAATAGATATTATTATTGGAACGCACTCGTTATTATCCAAAAAAATAAAGTTTAAAAATTTAGGGCTACTAATTATAGATGAAGAACAAAAGTTCGGTGTTATGCAAAAAGAACTTTTTAAAAAAATTAGAAGAGAACTAGACGTGTTATCTTTGTCTGCAACGCCCATACCTAGAACTTTAAATATGGCACTGAGTGGTCTACGGGATATGTCTACCATCTTTACACCTCCAAAAAACAGGATGCCTATCCGCTCAATAGTATCGACCTTCAAAGATGCGCTGGTAAGAGAGGCCATTTTAAGGGAACTTGATAGGGGCGGGCAAATCTTCGTAGTCGATGCAAGAATTTCTAACCTAAACAATTTAAAGGAAAGAATAGAAAACATAGTTGGAAACGTTAGATGTGCTATACTACACGGTCAAAAAAGTTCACAAGAATTATCAACCACATTAGAGAAATTTTTAAACAAAGAAGTAGACGTTCTTATATCAACTGCAATATTAGAATCCGGTTTAGACTTTCCTGAAGTAAACACAATAATCGTAAACAACGCTGATCTCTTTGGCCTTTCTGAACTATATCAACTAAGAGGTAGAGTTGGAAGAAGTTACAAACAAGGTTATGCCTACTTTCTGTATAATTCAGGCAAAAAAATCACAGAAGATGCAAGAAGAAGGCTAGATGCTATTCAAAAAAACTCTTCTTTAGTCAGCAGTTTTAACTTAAGCTTAAGGGATATGGAAATAAGAGGTGCCGGAAACATACTTGGTACGCAACAACACGGACACATGGAAAATATAGGAGTTGAGCTATTTACTGAAATGATTGCTGAAGAGCTTGCTAGAATAAAGGGTTTAGTCAGAGAACTTGCTAAGGTAAAGGCTGATATTGAAATTTTTATAGACAAATCCTACATAAACGAAGAAGGGTTAAGAATTGATTTATATAAAAGAATTCAACAGATACAAAGTGAAGAAGAGCTTTATTCCTTACAAGAAGAGATCGAAGATAGGTTTGGAAAAATGCCAAAAGAGCTATCAAATCTATTCCTTTTAGCGTTAATTAAACTTAAAGCAACTAAAATAGGAATAAAAGAAATGCACATTTCAAAAAACTCTATCAAAATAAAGCCAAATACCGAAGAATATCTAGAAAAGCTAAAAAGTAAGAACTTCTTCGTAAAGCCCAAAAAGGAAGAAATCGTCGTTTTGCCATCTGTATCCACAGATCCTTTTGGACTGGCTATATCTATAATTACGTTGTTGTCAAGTTAGTTTTCAAAGAGTATTAGTTAAGGTTCTCTCTTCATTATCCATGCGTCCTTGCCTAAGCCATAATAATTTTTTCTCTTGTACATGATTCTAAAACCTAATTTAGTATAAAAGATACACGCTATAGTATTTGTAGTTTCTACCTCAAGCCATATTTCTTTCCCTTTAAGAAAAAACCTTTCATAGGTAGTCTTAAAAAGTTTTGTACCAAGACCCAAATTCCTAAAATCCTTTTTTACATATATGTAAGCAAGATGAATTTCATCGTATAATTTAAAAAATGAGATGAAACCAACTGGCAATCCCTCGTAAAGCGCTACAAAAAAACACTTTAATGGGTCTAAGAGATCTTTTCTCAAGGAATCAACGCTTGAATAAAATGAGGGAAGTTCTTTTCCAAATTCCATCAGGTCATCACAATAAAAATCGCTAGCTTGAACAATATCTATTTTTGAAATATCTATTCCAGACATCATCAGAGTTTTTTTACTTCTATAAAAGTTGATAACTAGCTAGTATTGATTCTTCTGTATTAATAATAGGTCTTAACATTAAGCTCAACACCATATTCTGGCTCAAAGCTGTATATGTTCTCCTCTCTAAAGATGTCAAACTTTATCTTAATGTCTCTCAAGGAAATATTTTTAAAATTTTTTAATTTCTTATCTCCTATTAGAAGACCGCTCATCTCATTTAATTCACTTTCTTCAAATAATTTATAGCCACTACTATCTTTATCCTTTGAAATATTAGCCAAGTAATAAGCATTCTTCTTAGAAAAAAGGGCTATGTTTTTAATACCTTTTTTATTATCTCCTATCCCACATAGAAATATCTCAAATATATTTGCTGAAAAGAGTTTTACTCCTAAGCATAAGCATAAGGTCTTCGCAAACAGTATTATCGTCCTCAAAGAAGTGAAGGAACCAGGCCCTCTACAAACATATACTGAATCGATATTTTTCAAATTAATACCATATAAATCTAAAAATTGTTTAAAATTAATATGAAGTCTGTCTGACAAACTCCCCTTGAAGCCAAAGTTTATAACATCTTTGTCATCGTCAATCAAGAAAAAGGTTTCATCGTTAATGTGCGCTATGAAAAATTTAGCCTTTTTATCCATATTATTTTCTAAGAACGCCTTTCAAAACAAACATGATAGAAATCGCGAGATTTTTTCCCACTAATTAGAACCTCTCTTTGATTTTTATTTACAAGAAACTCTAAAACCGTAGCCTTTTTAAATATTGGCAAATCAAATTTTGGCCATTCAACAATTATTATTTCATCTTCAATTTCTTCAAGTTCCATAAAAAGATTGTAGTCAGGTTTTTCTAATCTATAGAAATCAAGATGATAAATTTTAGTGTCCTTAAAATCATACTTGTTCACAAGTGTAAAACTTGGACTAAAAGCCTTATCAGTAATCCCTCTAACAAAGGTAGTCTTGCCTGAACCAAGGTCGCCCTTTAAAAGCAAAATATCACCTTTCTCAAGAAGAGAGCCTACTTTAAAACCAAATTCAATCATCTCTTCTTTACTGCGTATTATAACCTTGAAAACCTCACTGTTACGATCCATCTTTAAATTCGCTTTTTGACATCGTGAAACATCAAAGGTTAATCCTTGCAATTTTTGAAGATAGTTCTTTTTCTCTTTTTGCCAGATCCAGAAACTCCACCATTGCATCCTTATCCTTAGACAGGTTTTCTCTTAACAACAACATGCTTTTCCTTGTCCATGCTAGTTGCAATATGGTTTCCCACTGATCATCAGGAATGATTGGCACGTTTTCAAGTATAATTTGGCTTATCTTTGCCTTTGTTTTATCCGATAAATCAAGAATATTATCGTCAATATCAAAACCATCTATATTCAAAATCTCCTCTGCAGCCTGCAAGAATTCATCGTCATTAAAAAGTATAGAATAATCAAAGGATTTGAGCAAAAAATAAAAATCTGGCCTTTCAATAATTGTTCTTAAAATATGTCTATCAAAATAACTACCCAGATTATATGCAATTCTTTCTCCCGGTGTTCTTCTCTTGGATATCTTTTCTGCATCAGATAGTATTCTTGATGCAGGAATGTGCAACTTTTCACTAACTTTCTTTACATATTCTTCGATTTCTTCTGCTCCCAGATTTTGCATTTGTGCAATTGCCAACCTATATTTTTGCCTTTTTGATTCAATTGTATTGGATAGATCACAGAATATAGTACTAATTCTAAAATCAACGCCACTAATGTAATTTTGTACAATCTTTTCCATCGTGTCCTTGCCGTACTTTGTCAGTACGTCATGTGGATCAGAACCCTCAGGAAGGAGGGCTACGGAAAGGTTGCAACTGAACTGGTCTGTCATATTAAGAAGTCTATTTGTAGCAATCCTCCCAGCATCATCAGCATCATACATAATTATTAACCTTTCTACAAGTTTATCAACTCTCTTAAAGCCTGATGGATTAAGAGCTGTGCCTAAAGACGCTACGGTATTTTTAAAACCCTGTTGGTGCATCATCAACGCATCAAGATAACCTTCTACAAGAATAACCTTTCTAGAATTTTTTATATGTTCAATTGCCTTATCAATCAAGAAAAGCGCATTCTTCTTCTTAAAAACAATTGTATCGGGATAATTCAAGTATTTTGGAGAATCTGACTGATCCCGTATAAGCCTTCCGCCAAATGCGATGATTTCATTTTCTACATTTTTTATGGGGAACGAAATCCTCCCAGAAAGTCGTAAAATCTTCTCCTTTAAGTTTGAAAATATTGCAGACTTATAAATTATATCTTCAGAGATAGAAAGTTTTTTTAATCTCTCGATTAATTCTCCTGCATCTTCTGGCACAAAACCTATCTCATATTCCCTTAAGAAATCATCAGAAAAGCCTCTAGAGTGCAAGTATTCAAGGGCATTCTTTCCCTCTTCTCTCCACAAGCTCTCTAAAAAGAAATTCCCTGTCTCATTAAGAACTCTTAAAATCTGACCCTTAGAAGAATTCTCAAACTCAGCTGACACCTCGAGTCCACAAATTGAGGCCGCCTTTTTAAAAGCCTCAATAAAAGTAAGGTTTTCTAGCTTCATAAGAAATGTAAATACATCCCCACCAACTTTACAACCGAAGCAGTAAAACAAACCCTTTTCAGGATTAACGTAAAAGGATGGTGTTTTCTCGTTATGAAAGGGGCAAAGTCCAACCAAACTATTACCCCTTTGTCTCAAATGAACATAATGTCCGATAACTTCTGCTATAGAGATCTGTTTTTTTATATATTCAAAATCATCCATAATTATATTATTCCAGAATTTGAAGAATTTAAAATCTTATTTTAAAATCAATTAGTTGTTAATCTAAAACTCCTTCAACAGACAATTTTACAGTTGAAAAAATGCCAGGGTAAACTCTTATCTTTGCCTCATATTCTCCAGGAACCTTTGCCCCTTCAAAGGTTATTTGTTTGGGATCAAATTCAAATCCCATCTCTTTAAGTTTATTAGCTACGTCTTTGGAGGTTATAGCTCCGTAAAATTTGTTATTTTCTCCCATCCTTGCTTTAATCTCAATTTTAGTTGACGCAAGCTTTTGTGCTAAAACTTTAGCCTCAGCCATTCTTTTTTCTTCTTTCTTTTTATTAGCAATTTTCATTTTCTCATACTCATCTATGATAGATTGCGTTGCCTCTTTAGCTAAATTCTTTAAAAATAAATAATTTCTCGCATAGCCCCTAGATACCTCGACTATATCCCCTGCTTTGCCAAGAGACTTTATATCCTGAGTGAGCAAAACTTTAATTTTATCCACCTAAACATCTCCTCTCTAACAAGTTACGAAAAATAAATCTAAAATTTTGAGTGAAAATATTTTCTCATATTAAAAACAGAATCGAAAATTCCCAAAAAAATTAATAAAAAGCTCAAAAAAGGTACAAATACAAATAACAATACGATAATAAAATTTATAATCCTCGTTAACGTATTGTTTTTAAAAAACAACTTCTTTGACAGAATATATAAAAGCACAGAAATACCAGCAAACATATATACAAGAGTAAGTATCAATTCAATATTAAGGAACACATTTTTAATTTCACTTGAAATGGGGAAAAAACTAGCAATCAATGATATCAAGAATAATAAGCTTAACTCATATGGTATTCGAATTTCTTTGAAGTCACCAAACTGCGCAATTTCAATTCTATACACATATCTTAATATATACAAAACTATTTTATACTGAAATGCTGACCACACAAAAAATAAAAGTATTATTAACGAAGGAAGATAGATTTCAAGAGATTTTACAAATTGCTTTATCTCGTCAGTTGTAATTTGGGAAGAACCTTGATAATAAGATATCATATAGGATTCGAACGCTGCATAAAGGTTATTCATAAGATCCTTTGGCCCTGTTAAAATAAAGTAGGCTATGCCTAAAGCAAATAAACCAGCAAGTGCAGCAGTAGTGGCAAGCAAGACATTTATCGGTTTTTCTTTCTTTAAGATTTGTCCCATGACTATACCAAGAGAAAAATTAATCGCGCAAATTATTACTGAAATAAGATATGGCAAAAGTATAGCAAGTACAATCCCTGACAAAAAGAGAGATAACAAACCGTAAAAAATACCCTTTTTGTAAGTAATAACGCATATAGGTACGGCCATCAAAAGAAGTCCCAAAAAACCTAAAGTTGGGACATAAAAGCCAAACAAAACAAAAAAAACAACTAAAGATGAGGCTAAGACTATTTCAATAGCATCAAAGTTTTTCTTAAACAAATAGCCTCCTCCTAAATATTTAGAGTAGTTAGCAAAGAACTTAGAACATAACGAACACGTTCTAAAAATCTATGACTAACTACCCGTAACTAATTCTTAATCGACGGTAAAGGGCAGTAGAGCAATCATCCTTGCCCTCTTAATAGCTCTTGTGAGCTGCCTTTGATGCTTAGCACAAACTCCTGTTGCCCTTTTGGGTAAAATTTTGCCCCTATCACTTAAGTACTTTTTTAAACGGTTTATGTCCTTATAATCAATGTATTTAACCTTTTCGGCGCAAAAAGAACAAGCCTTTCGCCTAACTCTTTTTCTCGTGTTTTGCAAAGCCAATTAAAACCCTCCTTAAAAATTCAAAAGATTAATATCCTCTTCAAAACACCTTAAACTTACTAAATTAGATATTAAAAGGGTGAGTCCCCTTTTGAGAAATCATCATCAAAGATAAAGTCATCTAAATCTGCACCCTCATCTACAATTTCAGACTTTTGGGCGTTTTCTTGCTTTGAAGTCAAGAGCTGAACACTATCCGCAACAACCTCAGTAACAGTCCTCTTAGAACCATCCTTTGCTTCATAGCTCCTATTTTGCAGCCTACCTTCTACAAGAAACAGAACGCCCTTTCTCATATAATTACTGGCAAATTCAGCTGTAGCACGCCAAGCAACTATGTTAAAAAAATCGGCATTTACGTTACTACTAGAATTTTTTCTGTTAATTCTATTAACAGCAATAGTCAAACTTGCCACCGGAACCCCATCTGCAGTATACCTAAGCTCAGGATCCTTAACGAGTCTACCAACCAAAATAACTTTATTGAACCTGCTCATCTGAATCAGTCTCTCCTTCTTTTGACTGATTATCCTCCTTTTCGGCACTTATAGCGGCTTTTTGAAGGATATCTGGTTTCTTAACAATCATATGACGCACAACAATTTCGTTGATCTTCAAAATTCTGTCAACTTCAGCTACAACAGATGCTGGCAGTTTAAATTCCTCATAGAAATAAATAGCTTCGCGCAAATTGTTAATTGTATAAGCTAGTCTCTTTTTCCCCCAATTTTCACTTTTTAAGAGTTCTCCAGAATTCTTTTCAATCAGGTCGTGAATACGTTTCATCAACGCATCAATCTTTTCTTCTTCAGCTTCAAGATTAAACAAAACTACCAACTCGTAAATCTTTAAATTTGTCAACAACACACCTCCCTATGGGTTTTGCCCATTATATGGGCAGGGAATAATTATGGCGGAGAGGGAGGGATTCGAACCCTCGAGACGGTTTTTTGCCATCTACCCGCTTTCCAGGCGAGCCTGTTCGGCCACTCCAGCACCTCTCCAAAAAAAGCAAAACATATTATAACACAGTTACAAACATAGAGAAAATATAAAAAAATTTAGTCAAAATTAACCCTTATTTTTCCAAAAAGAGCCAAATTTGAATCAATTACACAAACTATACCCAAAATTGGTATGTTTAGATCATATACCATCCTTTTATATTTGTCCAAAATCCTTTCAAGATCTTTAGCAGTCTTAATTTCGTTTCCTATCCTTGTAGCAGCTGCATCCGAGAGAGCACAGTTATTGCTTATTACTATTGTAGCAGAAGTCCTTCCAAAGGAAAGAGATGGACCAATAGTTGCAGAGGAGGTAGCAACTCCAATGGGTGCGGGATCCTTGCCTTGATCAACAGTTATGATAATCTTGTCCTTAAAAATCTCATCGTCAGTGTAAACTCTTATGTTTATGGGATCTTTCTTATAAATGAAGATATCTCCCCCATTTTCAACTACTATATCCTCACCACAAAAAAGTTTTTCACCAAGAACTTGGGCTATGGCACCAGCTACACACGCCATAGGTCCGACATTCATAATTTTTGAAAATTTTTTCATCATTCTTACGATATACGGTTCGTTTGGTATATTTTCCAGTGGAATTAGGGAACTTTTGAAAAAACTTTCTTTTTTTATGTGTTCAATAATATCTTTTCTGAGTTGCAATACAATATCTCTTACGTTATAATTTTTATTCTTAGAAAGAATTAAAATTTTTGATTCTTCAGCATCTATAAAGGTAGAATCTAGATCCTTTCTTAAACTTTCAATATAAAATCTTCTTTTATAATCTAAATACACTATCTATCTAAATTATTTTTATATATTAAATCTAACATGTAGGATGTCCCCATCCTTCACTATATATTCCTTACCTTCCAACCTTAAAAGACCTCTTTTCTTTGCCTCATTCATAGACCCACAGTTTATAAAGTCATCATACGAAATAACTTCCGCTCGAATAAAACCTCTTGCAATGTCAGAGTGAATTTTTCCAGCGGCATCCAGAGCACTCGATCCCTTTCTTATTTGCCAGGCTTTAACCTCATCGTGTCCAACTGTAAAAAAGGTCATATAACCCAAAAGATCATAACACGCTTGAATAAATCTCTCCAAACCAAAATTTTTTAACCCAAAACTTAAAAGCATCTCTTTAGCCTCTTCGGGTTCAAGAGCTGACAATTCTTCTTCTAGCTTTGCTGAAATTGCAAGAACCTTAGTGTTGTTTCCAAGAAATCCCATGAATTCATCCTCGATCTTGTTCGTATTAGCTAAATCTGCCTCACCAATATTAAGCAACAGAAGAAATGGCTTAAGTGTCAAAAATGAATAGTGCCTTAAATACGAAGCCTCCTCATCTGAAAGCTCTACGTCTCTAAAAAGCCTTCCTTCTTCCAATATTGGTAGGGCTTTTTTAAGAATTTCTATCTCCTTTTCTTCTCGACTATTTTTTTTCAGGCCTTTTATTGAAGTTTTTATCCTTTTTTCTACGATTGCAATATCCTCAATAATAAGTTCTTCTAAAAATTTTTTTATATCACGCTTCGGATCAATATCTGGATATATATATGGATAGGATAAAATATCAAAAGATCGGGCTACAAAGGATATAACATCTGTATTCCTCATTTCACTTATTAACTTAGGCTCTATCCCTTTTCTTAAATCAAAAGCTGGCAGCTCTTTTATTGTTATAAAAGCTGGAGTTTTTTTTACAGGTTCAAAAATTTTATTCAAGGTTTCAAGCCTTTCATCAGGGACAGGTATTCTACCTTCGTTTTCTAATTTCTGGCCGCTACTTCTCTTTAACAAGAGATTTACAACTGTGGTTTTCCCAGAGAAGGGAAAAGCGGTTATCCCAACCAAATTACTTCACCTCATATTCAAGTGTCGATACTTCCTTGCCGTTAACTAACAGAGAAACTTTATATTTTCCTACAGGCCAGCTTTTCCCTGGATTGAGCGCAACATTCGTAATCCACAGTTCCTCAGGCTTTTCGACAACTTCTGAGACTTCTGAGAAGGTAGTAGGCTCTTGATCTATGTATTGGAACCTTGCAACCAATTTATCTCCCACTGTTGCATCGGTATATTCTACCCAATAGTACAATATAGGCCAATCTTGTGGAAAAACTGCCAATTTCTCAAAACTTTCTGGGTCTTGGTTGTTGGGAGCCATTTTAGATATTCCTTGATCAACTACCTTAAAAGCATAAGCATTTGTAGGAAAAAGCAATAGGCTGAAAATCAAGAAAAAAGCAGAAAATAGAAAAATACTTTTTCTTAAGAACTTTAAAAACAACAAAATTTCATTCCCTCCTTAAAATTTAAGTTTAAAAAAAATTATCAACATAACAAATTATTACTCATCTTCCAAAGTTTGCGAAAGCATTTTAACAAACATTTGAGCTAGATATGGATCAAACTGCGTGCCACTACACCTACTTATCTCCGCCAGAGCATCCACTTTGTTCATACCCTTCCTATACGGTCTATCTGAAGTCATAGCCTCAAAAGAATCAACAATAGAAACTAACTTAGCAAGAAAGGGTATCTCATCTTGACTTAAACCGTATGGGTATCCTTTTCCATCAAATCTTTCATGATGGTACAAAACAATTTCCAAAAGCCCTGGCATAAGCTCTTCTTTGATAGATTTTAATATATTATATCCAACAACTGTATGAGATTGCATTAATATATACTCAGTTTGAGTTAATTTCCCAGGTTTCTTAAGCACGTTATCTGGAATCCCAACTTTGCCTATGTCGTGAAGCAGAGCACCAAAACCTAAAACGTCTATATCTTTTTTATCAAGTTTTAAATATTTTCCAAATTTTACTGAAAAGTCGCTAACTCTTTTAGAATGCTTTGCAGAAAAGGGATCTCTTGCATCCAACGCCTGCGCTATACTTTCAAGAGCTTCCCTATAGAGATCCTTTGAGTGTTGAATAGAAAAGGTTATTTCAATCTTCTGATTTAGAATATCATTTAAGTTCATAAAGAATTCAGAGTGAGCCGCCTTGATATCAAATGCCTTTAAATATACAATTATATTAGCATATGGCTTATTATAAATTCTCACAGGCATTATTGCTATTCTTGTTGTATCAGAGGGTAAATTTGGACAGTCTAATCTCTTTACTGGCAAAATTCTAAAGGAATTAAATGGCACAGAATAAATACAAGTTTTAGGCGTATCGTTATAATTAAATTCATCATTCAAATATATGCACCTTGCATCTAATACAAAGTTCAAGTTGTCAACCAAAAAGTTCATAGCTAAATTAATAGTATCATCAATACTCTCCATTCCAGAAAGCCTTATTGAAACGTCCCTAAAAAATGAATTCATCTTTGTAGAATCCTCTAGTATTTCCTCTCTTTCAATTCTAGACAGGTAGAGAGAAATCATATCTGATATCCTTATTAGAAATTCTCTTTGTTCTGACTGAAATACATATGGCCTGTCAAAAAATAATAAAAGTGTGCCAATAGGGATCTCATTAGAATTTAACGGAGAACAAATAACAGAGCAATAACCGCTTTTTAGTATCTCATCTGTGTATTTTAAAACTGGATTAGCACGTAAATCAAAAACTACAGAAACCCTTTTATTAAGGAAAACCTGTTGGCCAATCCAAAATTTTGGTATTTCAAGTTTGAGAAGCTTTGAATAAAGACTTTCACTTAAATTGCCCACAAAATTATTAATTATAAAATTTTGTCCACAAGAATCAATCGAAAATAATATTACAACTTTAGCTTGAGTTATTTCTTTAACTAGTTCAATAGATCTTTCAATTATCCTTTCTTTAGAGTCAAAACTATTTATATACGAAGCTACCTTCATTAAAACAGAATTGTTCTGTGCAACAAATCTAATTTCCTCCTCAGTAGCCTTTAACTGCTGTTGGGCAGCATAAAATTCATCAAGCATAACCTGAAGAGAAAATGAAAGCCTTGCGATTTCATCCTTACCCTCAAAAATCGTAAATGCCTTGCCTGATATTGGATTCTTGGAAATTTTTTCAGCCTCATCCGCCAGGTTTTCTAAGGGATAAGAAAGGTATTTGCCTACAATCAATCCAAAATAGCCCGCCAAAATAAGTAGAACAATGATTGGGAAGAAAAAATTTAAGATAAGCTTTTCAATTTTAGCAGTTATTTCGTAATTAGGATATCCACCAATAATAAAAAAGGGGGTATAATCTATCTTTTTCGAAAACATGGTAAACCGTACACCATCAATATAAGTCATGAAAAAATTTTTATTAAAAAGGTTTTCTACAGGAAAGTTAAATTTAATTGGATGATATAAGCTAATCGAGTCCATTTTCCCTGAGATGATAAAAAACTTAAAAGGTGCCTCAACTCCCTTGTTGATTTCGTCAGACAAGTAGTCAAACCATTTAGGAGATAGCGATGTAATAACAAAGCTATTAATATTATCATTACGACCAAAAATAGGATGAGTAGCTACAATCATATCCTTTGAATCGAGTTGAACTGGCCCAAACATTAGAAACGATCTGTTTTCTAAAACGGTTTTAAAGTATGGCCTTTGTGAGATGTTTTCGTGTTGAGATATAACCCCCTTTTCCCTATCTACACCTAAGATCACATCTCCCTTTGTATTAACGACTAGGACTGAGTTAAAGGCTTGATTGTTGGATAAGAAGTTTTGCAAAATTGTGTAAGTATTCTTTCCAAAATCGACTCCTGCCAAATTTGAACTTAAGTTATTTAAAGGGAGAAATATATCAGTTGAAATTTTCGAATTTATAAAATTTGATTCAATCTCTAAAACGCTCTTGAAATTAACGTTCAAAAATTCTCTGTAACTTTTAGACTGTTCATAAACCATAAAAATAAAGTTCAAAAGGATTATAATTAAAGTCAATCCGATAAAAACAAGGCTCATCTTCTTATAAAGTTTGAGCCCTGTCCAAAAACGCTTCAAGTAATTCAAAAAACCTTTAAAATATGCGATAAATGACAATAAACTTATCCACTTTGAAATAAAATTAAATTAAATAGTGAATCACTTTATTTTAAAGTATACTTGAAGCAACATCCACACCTGATTCCTTAAATATCCCAAAACGCTTTAATATATTTTCCAATGCACTAAGAAGATATAAAACGTTTTGAGGCCTTGCAGACTCGGCCATAGTTCCAAACCTAGCAATCTTTCCTTTCAACTGAGCAATCCCTAAGGCTATTTCAATGCCAAATTCTTCCAATAATATTTTTCTTAATTTCACATCTTCAATCTCAGGAGGTAGGTAAATTGCAGTTACTACTGGATTTTGAACATCCCTTTGTGCAACAAATTTAAAGCCCATAACCTCAAGTCCCTTTTGCAGAGCTAACCCAATTTTTCTGTGCCTCTCAAATCTGTTTATTAAACCTTCCTCAATTATAAGATCAAACCCCTTATTACATGCATAAAAGAGATTCACAGGGGGTGTATGGTGATATACCCTTTCCAACCAATATTTTTTTATGAGTCTGAGATCAAGATAATAGTTTCTAGGTTTCAAGGACTCCAAAACACTCTCGGCTCTTGGGCTAAAACTGATAGGAGCTACTCCTGGTGGACAACCAAGGCACTTTTGCGAACCGCTGTATACTATATCAATTCCCAATTCGTCTACAGGAACGTTAACACCACCAAGTGAGGCAACAGTATCAACCAAAGTTAAAACTTCATACTTTTTGCAAATGTCCATAATATCTTTTAGAGGTTGAAGCACACCTGTAGAGGTCTCTGCATGAACACAAGCAAAAAGCTTGGGCGAAAAACCCTTTATAGCATTTTCTACGTCGTTTGGATCAAGTGCATTTCCTTCAGGAGCGCTAACAACCTTTACCTCACAGCCAATTCTTTCTGCAATAATTCTTATCCTCTCACCAAAATGTCCTATTATCCCAACTAAAACTTTATCGCCTGGATCAAGAAAATTGATAAGCGAAGCCTCCATACCAGAAGTTCCGGTACCTGGCAAAAGCATACAAGTATTTTTAGTCTGAAATATTGTTTTAAGTTGATCCTGCAATCGATCTAATAGGGCAAAAAAAGATGGGTCAACATGACTTACAAGCGGTTTAGCCATAGCCAAAATTACTTCAGGATGAACTTCAGATGGGCCAGGACACATTAAAATACTTTTTCTGTTCATTGCGATTTGACCTCCTTAGTCAAACAAAGTCTTGTTTCTATTCTCAATTTTAGTTTTTTTTAATGATTTTGTAGAATTTAAATTTACAGAACTTTCTGAAAAGTTTTTCAATCTCTCTGAATTCTTTTTATTTTTTGAAATTTCAAACATCTCAAAAATCTCATTTGGCGATGTAGAATCAAATGGGCTTTTGTCGTATCTTATCCTCTTTGCTCTAGGAAATCTAAGTGCAAAACCTGTAGCTGCTGATAATTCAGTTAAGTTTTCGTTTAATTCACCTCTACCGACAGTATGCACAGGACTTACAGTTATTTCATCAGCCTCAACTTCAACCACTATTTTTGGTTTCACCCAAATGTCAGGGGTTATTTTTGAGATGTAATTGCTTGGTTTGGAATTTACTCTTATTTCCTCAAGGTTTTTAAGAAGCTCAACCCATTCTTCCTCAGTAAATCCTGAACCCAACTTTGCTATTGTTTCAAAACAATCCTTTTCAGGATTATATAATCCTATTAGTAAAGAACCTATTCCTAGTTTGATTCTCTGTCCTTTTCCATAAAAGTATCCCATAATAACAGCATCAATAGTATCTGAAAGAATTGACTGCTTTATAGATCTCTTAAGTTTTATCCAGTTAAAATTCCTTGAACCTGCTTGATATACTCCATCTAATCTTTTTACCATCACTCCTTCCATGCCTTCAGAAACATATTTTTCAAATAAATTCCTTATCATCTCAGGGTTATTAACCTCATATGAATCAGCTATTACAATAGTGTCATTTTTGGCTATGACTTCGTTTAAAATTTTCTTTCTCTCAAACAAAGGATGTGAGGTAATATCGAGATCGTCTTTATAAAGCAAATCAAATATTTCTAACCTCAACGGAAATTTTGCTGCAATTTTCAAAATGTTATGTTTTCGCTTCCTCTGAACAGTTATTTGAAAGGGCATGAAGCGAAGAGTCTTGGGGTCAAAGCTAATTGCTTCACCCTCAAAAATACAATTTTTTGCAGTGCAGCATTTTATTGTAGCCTCAACAATCTCTGGGAACATATAAGTATTATCTTCAAGGTTTCTTGAATAGATTTTAACTTTATCGTCAATTTTGTGTACCTGACATCTAAATCCGTCAAATTTTGGTTCTACAATACATCTGCCAAGTTTATTGAAGATCTCTTCTGGGCTCTCCATCCTTTCAGCCAATGCCATTCTTATAGGATTTCCAACAATTGGGTGCACAAAATCAAGGGCCTCTTCTCCATCTTTAAACAAGATATATGCCACATAACCAAGGTCAGAGGTTAAGTTATAACATCGCTCAATCTTTGGTTTTAGATCCTTGCTCTTGACTTTAGCAAAAGATAAAGCTTCTATTACAGTGGCGTCCTGAGCTCCCAATCTAAGCCTACCAAGTATGATCCTTACTAAATATAGTGCCTCAAGTGAACTCGACTTATCGAAAATCTCAGTCAAGAGCTCTATCTTTTTGTCTTGAGAATTGGGTCCTGAGGTAGCAGCTATAGTCTTAAGATAGTTAAAGACTTCATAGAGGCTTAAACTACTGTTTTTTTCACTTACTATATTTTTTGCTACCAATCCAAGATCTCCTAATTCTTTATACATATCTTCTATCTCAACCCTAAACCCACCGTAAATCCTAAACAAAGACTCAATGATAAATTTTTCACCAACGCCAAAATCAACAGCATCAAAGGACGGTCCTGTTCTTCCAGATAGAAGATAAATTGCAATTTTGATATCTTCAGGAGAAATCCTCTCAAAATATTCTGCTAGTATTTCCATCATTTTTAGTCTTGATGTCTCTTTCTCAAGCTTTTCAAAAACTTGAGCTAAAGAAACAAAGCTAGAACTTGTAATCCGACTAGATTCATCTTTCGCTAAGTTGTTGGTTTTTTTTATTTCTTTTGACATTTATTAACCTTTTTTACAATAAATTTTTTAGAAATATTACTTATTATTTTCAACATTAGCTTCCTTTATTACCTTTTCAGCAACTAGGGGTGGCGCCTCTTCAAAGTGATCAAATCTTGTCACAAACGAACCTCTACCCTGAGTAATAGATCTTAAATCCATCGCATAACTTACAATTTCACTTTGGGGTACATAGGCCTTTATTACGGTTTCTGAATCCTTCAAAGAATCCATTCCCTGAATTCTTCCTCTCTTTGAATTTAAATCTCCTAAGACGTCACCAGTAAAGTCTTTCGGGACTGTTACTTCAATATAATTTATAGGTTCTAGTAAAACTGGTTTTGCCTTTTCCATAGCTTTTTTGAAAGCAAGATGCGCAGCCATTTTGAAAGATAATTCGTTAGAATCTACCTCATGGTAAGAACCATCTATTAAGATTGCCTTAAGGCCTATAACAGGATAACCAGCCAAATATCCGTTGCTCAAGACTTCACGAAGTCCCTTCTCTACAGCTGGCACGTACTGTTTTGGAACAACTCCTCCTACAATTTGGCTCTCGAAAACAAATTCTTCTTCGTAACTAATAGGCTCAAATTTTATTATGACATGACCGTATTGACCGTGTCCACCAGTTTGTTTTTTGTGTTTCCCTTCTGCTACAACTGGAATCTTGATAGCCTCCCTGTAAGCGACTTTCGGCTTTACAAGAGAACCCTGTATCTTAAACCTTCTCTTTACCTTCTCCATTAGAACGTCCATCTGAATATCTCCTAATCCACCTAGTAAAAATTCACCTGTCTCAGGGCTTTTCCCATAAAACATCGAGGGATCTTCTTCGATAAATTTCATAATTGCAGAACCTAGCTTATCCTCATCTCCTTTTACTTTAGGGTAAACTCCCATATAAAAGGTTGGTTTAGGAAAATCTATCTTTTCTGGTTCACATTTAAGTTTAGACCTAGAAAGTGTATCATTGGTAGTTGTAAACTGGAGTTTAGAAAAGGTAATTATATCACCACAATCAGCTTCCTTAGTAATAGTTGGTTCTTTACCAAACGGAAAACTAACACTAGCTATTCTCTCTTCTTGTTGTTTTGTAACGTTATACAAAACAGAATCTCCTTTATAAGAACCATTTAAAATCTTTGCAAAACTCACTTTTCCAACAAATGGGTCAAGCACTGTTTTAAAAATTTGTATTATAAGGTCAGAATCAGCGCCAATTGAGAAATCCTTTTCTTCACCATCACAATAAAGTCTTATAACTTCCCTTTCGTTATAACTTGGGAAATAGTAACCAAAAGCCCTAACTAATTGTGCTATGCCATAACCTTTTACAGAAGAAACAGGCAGCACTAATGCAGTCTTTCCTTGTTTTACTGCATTCTTCAAACTAGTAACGATTTCTTCTTCACTTAAGTCTATCCCAGCCAGATATTTTTCTAATATTGCATCATCACCTTCAGCTGCAGCTTCTTTAAGCCTTTCTTGTTCTTCTTCGATTTTTGATTCCAGTTCCTTAGGATATGAATCCTCAATATGAAATTTGAAATCAGCATCGTAAACTATACTTTTTTTACTCATTACATGAACCATGCCTTTAAACTCGCTTGCATTACCGAAAGGCAGATACATACAGGCAAAGTTAAATCCTAAAGATCTTGACCTTAGTTCATTTATAGCATTGAAAAAATCCGATCCCTCTTTGTCCATTTTGTTTACCGCTATCATAAAGGGTTTTGGGTTACTCTTAAGTCTCTTTAGGATTTTTTCAATTCCTACCTCAAGCGAACTCGTAGCGTTTACCACCAAAACCAGAGCATCTGATACGCTTTCTGCGGCTCTAACATCACTTTCAAAATCAAAGAAACCTGGTGTATCTATAATGTTATACTTCACATTCTCCTCTTCAAAACTCACAACAGAAAGTGCAAGAGTCATCTTCCTTTTTATTTCTTCCACATCATAATCCGTTATTGTATTCCCCGCATCTACCGAACCCAATCTTGAAATTTTTTTAGCATGAAATAAAAGTGCCTCAGTTAGCGATGTTTTCCCTGCCCCAACGTGAGAGGCCAAACTGATTGTTTTGATAGTTTTCCCCATATTACCATCCCTTTCAAATTTTATTAAAATTTTAATTTATTAATTTATATTAATTTCAAAATTTAAAAGTGAGATTCTTTATATTCTGCATATTTATAAATTCCCCAAAGAGTAAGATGAGGAAAGTACGGCCACGACAGTTCGCTTTCAAAAAACCTTGCACTTCCACCAGTTAAAACAGTTGTAAATTCACCAAATTTTTCATGCCATGACCTAACAATACCCTCAAGCCCAAAAACTGTAGAATAAAATATACCGTTATTTAGCGCATCGCTTGTATTCTTTGAAGGAACATTTTTATGGCTTATAGCAATATCCACTTTTGGCAGTTGTGGCAAAAATATAGCCATTGATTTACAAATTAAATCCAATCCTGGCATTATAAAACCACCTTTATATACATTATCCTTCATCAAGTCAACTGTAATTGCTGTTCCCATGTCCACAACGCAAACCTTATCACCATAGAAGAGTGATGCTCCAAGAGAGTGCAACAATCTATCTATGCCTATCATATCTATGTTATACTCAACCTCAATTATGCCAACAAGATCCTTTGGTCTAATAATATTTACAAAAAAGGATCGTGAATTTAAAAAGGATAAGACTTGCTCTTCAATAGCCAAATTTACTGAAGAAACAAAACATACAGTCTTGTTATCAATCATGTTCTCTTTTAACCAATTATCAAGTATATGAGTTTTCAATTTGTTATCAACAAAAATTTCATCTAGCCCGAGAGCACAGTAGTACTTCATGCACGAATCTTCAAAATAAGAACATTTAAGTCTAGAATTACCTATATCGAAAGCCAATATTGCAAACTTTTTTTCAGTAGGTACATATCTATCATTAAATTTTCTAATACCAATTTTCACAAAATATCAGTCGCCTCTTTTAAAAGTTAACTTATATGAATGTAACAATGTCATCAAGTACGATATCGTTGACTCAGCCCCCATATTTTTGTTAACGCCTTGTGGTTCCAAACCATCATAACAGCCGCCAGTTTCAACCTTTGCAACGGGGCAAAATGAGTCGTTCTCCCCCAAAAACCACCTTAAAGCTTTCATTGCAGTATTATAAAAGTATTTATCACCAGTTTGAAAATATGCATCTATACAAGCGCAAGAAATACTGCTTAGTTCTATTGGTTGTTGATCAAATTGAGCCTTTTGTGCACCTCTTGGATACCATCCTCTATTTCCTATAATGCTCAGGTATTCAGTTTCCGGATTTGTCTGAATCTCAATAAGCCACTTTAAGCTTTTGATACCCAATTCAATCATCTCATCGTTACCTAATTGTTGACCCGCTCTAATTAAGGCTTGTGGTTGTCTTGCATTGTCATAGGTTAAGATGTCCTCAGGAAAAATCCAATCATCAGAAATATTACTCTTATAAAGAGCAAATAACTTATCAGAAAGATCAATCAAAATATCTTTGATTTCTTTTGCCCCAGGATATGTTCTAACAAATTTATCGCATGCTATAATTGAGAGACTAATTCCTCTTACTGAAGTAAAATTCACAACTTGTTTAATACCCTTTTCGAAAATAGTAGCACAAATAGGGATTAATTCTGGCACTGCTGGCCATTGTATGGCGGTGGATAATGCAAGGAGAGTTCTAGCATGAGCATCTTCGCTAAAATCATCGATCCAAGTTCTGTCATATCTTAAGAAGTTCAAAAATTTCCCACTTTTCTCATCAAACGCATTGTGAATAAAGGACAAAAATCGATACAAGAGGTATAGTATGCTCTGATCCTTGAAAAGTTCATAATATAAAATAAGTGCCATAAAAGCTCTGGCATTATCATCAATACAATAACCGTGATTCCTATTCGGCATATTATACAAAGCGTGTTGCAGTATACCTGTTTCATCAGTTAAGAATTTTAAATGCGCAAGGTGAACAGGAGGAAGTTTTATCTGAAGATTTTCTTTTTCAAATATATCCTTCTCTAAAACGTAGACAAAATTCTTTTCTTTTGAATAAGACCTAATTGCCTCATCAAAAAGTTCAAGATATTCTCTAGAAACATTCTTCCATATCATCTTCCTGCCAAAATCATAGGCATTCTTTCTTAACCTATTTCTATAAGGGACATCAGTTAAAAGCCTTCTTAAAGCGCTAGACAAAGCATCGCTATCTCTAAAGGGGACAAGAATACCTCTTTCGTCTTGCAACATCTCTTGAGCGTACCAATAGGGAGTAGAAATTATAGCCTTTCCAGCAGCAATAGCATAGGTTAGAGTTCCTGAAACTATCTGCTCTATAGATAGATAAGGTGTTAGATATATATCAGCCATAATCAAAAAGTTCATTAGCTCTTCAAATGACACATACCTATCGATAAAAATTACATTATCGGCTATACCTTCTTCATACGCTAACTTCTGTAACCCAACTCTATAACTTTCACCATAAATCCTTTTTACTTCTGGATGCGTAGCGCCTAATACTACATATACGGCATTCGGATAATCATTATGAACCTTACTAAGCGCCTCTATCCCATATTCAATTCCCTTGCTAGGCCCTAAAAGACCAAAGGTCAGTATAACAGTTTTTCCTTCAAGATTTAACATATCTTTGTAGTAAGATGGATCCATAAATGGAACATCTGGAGCTCCATGATAAATCATAGACATCTTTTCAGTAGGAATTCTGTAAACTCTTTCTAAAATCTCCTGAGCCTTTTGAGCACAAACAACAATTCTTGATGAGAGGGCACAAACTTCCTCTAAGACCTCTTTCTGATATTCTGCTGGCTTTTCTAAAACAGTATGCAACGTTGTTACAACAGGTTTTTTCAAATTTTTTAAAAAGTCAAGCACATAAGAGCCGTGCTCGCCTCCATATATTCCAAATTCATGTTGAAGGCTTACTACGTTGACGTTTGAAATATTTATAAATTCAGCTGCTTTTATATAATCTGTTTTAAACTTTTCTCTAATATCAAAGAAAACTTCCTTCGGATATGAGTAGACCCCATTCGACATAGCAACTACCCTGACATATCTATTTTCAAAGGCATCATCTGGATACCATTCTGCAACAGATTTTGCAATATCATTGGTAAACGTAGCAATACCACAAAGCCTAGGGATATACGTACCAACAAAAGCCACATTAAAATCAGGCGTTATGCCTTTTGAAGTACCTCTCATAGCGAATAGAAAGTCCTTCCAATTTTTTGGTCTTCCTTAATAAAATCAAGAATATCATCTATAGTCGAGAAGGCTACACAAGTTGAAGTGTCTGCACCTCCATAATAAAGCTTTATCTCCCTTGTCTGGTCATCGCAAATAGCGCCGCATGGAAAACATACCCCAGGCACATCACCAACCAATTCGTATGGAGTTTCAGGAGCGAGCACCCATCTGTTGGTTCTACAAATGAGTTTTGTAGGATCGTCTAAGTCAAACAAAGCCAATCCTACCCTATAAAGAGAACCAGAAGCAGTTGTTCTAACACCATGATAGATTAAAAGCCACCCTTCAGGCGTTTCAATCGGTGGTGGTCCCATACCTACCCTTGTACAATCCCACCAACCCTCGCGAACAGGAATAATACAAGTATGATCTCCATAATGCTTCAAATCAGGAGTAAAGGAAAGCCATATTTCTGCTCTTCCTCTCGCATATGGCCTATGAATCAAAGCCCATCTGCCATTGAATCTTTTTGGATAGAACGCACCGTCTTTATTGTCCGGATAAAATAGATTTCCGTGTCTACAAATTCTCTCAAAGTCTCTAGTGGTTACCAAAGAGAGTTGCGGTCCACCCGGCGCAAAGGAAACATATGTTAAATAATATTGTTCGAACTCCTCCATATACGTTATTCTTGGATCCTCTAATCCCCAAAACTGCTCTCCCATCTGTGGTTCATGAATCATAAAGGGCTTATCATCAATTTTCCAGTTGTTAATACCATCTTCGCTAAAAGCTCTTATAAGGTAAGAAAAACCTCTTTGTTCTTCAACCCTTAAAACAAGAATAACTTTATTTTCGAACTTTGCAGCAGCAGGATTGAACACAGTATGTGCTTCACATGAAATATCTTCTGCTGTAATGATTGGATTGCCTTCATATCTTTTAAAAAGAGCATGAGTACCCATAAATCACCCCATCTTTGCTGATATGTGATAGAATTAATTAATTTTATCATATATATTAAAGTTATATTAAAGTTGAGAGTTTATTCTTTCAATGATAATTAGAAATCGCAAAAGCAAAATGCAAAAGTAATTCAAGCATCCTTTTAAAAACAATACCTTTGCTGCCTACTACCTCAGCAAGATATTCGGGATACTATATAAACCGACTAGTCGGTTTACAAAAAATGAATATATTGTTATTATATTCGTATGAAGACAAAAAAATCTTCCAATACAAAAAACAAGATATTGAAAAGTGCCCTATCTCTTTTTTCAAACAAGGGATATCACTCTACAAACGTTGATGAGATAGTCGAAAATGCAAATACCTCTAAGGGAGCATTTTACTTTCACTTCCCAGGAAAAAGAGATCTAGTAATAAAACTGGTAGAAGAATTAAGCGATCAATTGGTCAAGAAAATAGAACACAAAGCTAAAGGGAGCAATTTCGAAGAAATTTTTAAATCTGCTCTGAAAGAGGGTTTTAGAATACTAGAAAAATACAAAGAACTAACAAAGTTTGTATTTATTGAAACCTTTAGCCTTGGCCCACAGTTCGAAGAAGAAAGATTTGTCATCAGAAAAAAATTGGAAAAGTTATTTTACAATATGCTTTCTGACCAAGAAATGGCGGAAAACGAAAAGCACATTCTAATAACCATCATTGTAGGATCAATTACAGAACTTGTCATAGATTCAATTGTAAACGATAAATCCTTACTTGATTTATCAGATATGTTTATTGAAAAACTATTAAAGTTAATAAAAAAATAACTAATTTTAGGAGGTTTTTAATGAAATTAACAATTGCACACAGCCCGGATCCGGACGATGCCTTTATGTTTTATGCGTTAACTCATGGGAAAATTTCATCAAAATACGAGTTAGAAGAAACACTATCAGATATAGAAACCCTTAACAAAGAGGCAAAAAATGGCAAGTATCACATTAGCGCAATTTCTTATCACGCTCTTCCATATGTTACAGATAAATACGACCTTATGAGTGTAGGCTCAAGTGTAGGAAACAAATACGGTCCAATACTTATCTCTAAAAAACCTCTATCAACTCTTGAAAACAAGGTAATCGCGCTTCCAGGAGAGCTAACTACAGCAACCTTGGTCTTTCGCATATATTCACAAAATCACAAAGAGGTGTTTGTTCCATTCGATCAAATAATGGAGAAAGTAATAAATTCAGAAGTAGATGCAGGATTACTAATTCATGAAGGACAACTTTCGTACAAAAATATGGACTTGAAAAAGGTAGTAGACCTTGGAGAATGGTGGTATGAGAAATATAAATTGCCCTTACCTTTAGGCGGAAACGTAATTCACAAAAGTTTGAAAAGCGAAAGAAATACAATAACTAACCTCTTGAGAAAGTCTATAGAGTGGGGCAAAGCAAATCCTAACGAAGCACTAGCCTACGCCATGAAATACGGAAGAGATCTAAATCTCGAAATGGGAGAGAAGTTTGTAAATATGTACGTTAATGATTTTACGGTAAAGTTTTCGGAAAGTTTATATAAATCTTTAAACGTATTATACAAACTCGCATATGAAAAATCTTTAATTCCTTGTATTCCGAATATACCAGAGGATATATTAAATGAATAATGTAGCATTGAAAGATTTATTGAATAACCCTCTAGATCTCTTTAATGAAGCACACAAGAAAAGGTTTTCTCTCTATGGCAAAAACGTTTTCTTCGCAAAAAATATACATCTAAACCTGACCAATATTTGTATAGAAAGATGTGGATTCTGTCCTTTTGCTAGAAACAAAGGTGATTTTGACGCATACAAGTTAACGCCAGATGATGTCGTCTTAAAACTTAAAGATTTACGCTGGTTAAGCGAAGTTCATATTACTTCAGGACTTAATCCAGATTTAAAGTGGAAAGAAGTTCTTAAAATTTTAGATTCCATCAAAATGACATTACCAAAAGTCACCATAAAATCTCTTACTGCAGTAGAAGTAGAGTTCTACGCAAAGGAAGAAGGTAAACCAATAGAGAAAATAATAGAAGATCTCTTAGATCACGGTAGTATATCTCTTACTGGTGGCGGAGCAGAAATATTAAAAGATGACATGAGAAAAAGGCTCCTCACAAAAAAGACATCTCCAGAAATGTGGCTCAAAATTCACGAAACTGCTCACAAACTCGGCTTAAAATCAAACGCAACGATGTTATACGGCCACTTTGAGACTTTTGAGGACATATTGGATCATTTAAACCTTATAGAGAGACTACAAGAAAAAACTGGAGGCTTCCAGGCATTTATTCCTCTAAAGTTTCAACCATTAAATACAAAGTTTCAGCACATAAAGCCAGCAACGAGCATTAAAACGCTTCAAGTTATAGCTATTTCACGTCTGGTTTTATCTATTCCCCACATAAAAGCATACTGGCCTTCAATAGGCCAGGATACAGCCCTAATGGCGCTTTGGGCAGGAGCAGACGACCTTGAAGGCACCCTGGTAGACGAGAAGATTATGCATGAAGGCGGTTCAACTGAGCCAGGAGGGCTTTCAGATGAAAGCCTAAAAAATATGATTACAGAAATTGGGCTCATACCCGTTGAAAGAAACTCTATTTATGAAAGAGTGTAATTATAAAAAACTCTTAAAATTAAAAAACAGGTGATAAAAATGCCAGCAAATGAGGTTTTCTTAAGGTTTGGCTTGATAAAATTTTATAACTTCTTGCCTGTAAGACTTGGATTTGAAAAAATTGGTTATAAACTTTTTCTATCAGATCCCGCAACTTTAAATAAAATGTTATTGAACAATGAATTAGATATTGCTACTATATCATCCGTAACTTGGATTAATAACCAGGATTTACTTAAGCCAATTTTGCCCTTTGGCCTTTCTTGTTATGGTCCTGTTATGAGCACTTTTCTCATCTCAGATGAGCCAATAGAAGCCCTTGATAAAAAGATAATTAAGTTATCAAACACATCAAACACTATTAACACGATTGTAATGTGTATATTAAGAAAGTTCTACAAAATTGAACCAATTTTCTCAAGCAATTCTGACAACTTCTGTGCTCAAGTAATTATTGGTGATGATGCGTTAAACTTCATGGAGAACAAAAATAAAAATTTCATATACGATGTATCTGAACTCTGGAGAAAGCACACAAATTTACCTACAGTTTTCTCACTACTCGCTGCAAGAAAAGACATCAAAAACGATCTCTTATTAGATTTTATAAAGGTTTATTCGCTTGCTTTAAAGTTTGCCGAAGTTGAAAAAGATAACTTAGATTGGAAATATAAAAATACATCTTTAAAAGAGTATTATTCAAATATGTCATATATTCTCGACACAAATGATTTAAAGGGTTTATTTGAACTTGAAAGATTAATAACAACATCATAGTAACCCGAGCATCTTGCTCGGGAGGTGTTAAGGAGTTCTTAGAGTAACCCGAGCATCTTGCTCGGGAGGTGTTAAGGAGTTCTTAGAGTAACCCGAGCATCTTGCTCGGGAGGTGTTAAGGAGTTCTTAGAGTAAACCGAGCATCTTGCTCGGGAGGTGTTAAGGAGTGCTTATGATAAGAAAACGAATAAGTGTACAC
>NZ_JBRCUV010000016.1:0-10194 GCF_053498235.1 Thermodesulfobium sp. | reverse complement strand
AATATGATGTTTTCTTCTAAATTTTTAACATTTTTTTCTTTAATTTCACTTATTTCATTCTTGAGTTTCTCAAAATCAAAAACCTTTTCTAATTTCCTTCTTTTTTCAAAATAACTTTTCTGAGCTCTATTAAGGGCATTTTGAAGGAATTGATCTTTGCAAAGAGTTTCTTCTGTTTTTTTCAAATTTTTACCTCTAATATAATAAATAATATATAGATATATTATAGATATATTATAATGGAAAAAAGTGGAAAAATTTTATTAAATTACTTATTTTCGATAAGTATGAATGACGTTCAATTAAGAGCCGAAAAAATAAAAAAATTAACTAATTTGTTTTAGAATATATAAAAATATCTTAATTAAATTTAAGACTTCGAAAGGGGTAACAAAAATGTTTGGAAATAGTGGAAAGATCGCATTTGTAGATCTTAAAACAAGAAAGGCTAGTGTGCAATATTTCAATGAAGAATTCTATAAGAAATTTCTTGGAGGGAGTGGATTTGGAGCCTATTTTATAAATAATTTTGTTAAAAAAGAGACTGATCCTCTTTCAGAAGAAAATGTCCTTGTAATAGCATCAGGTCCATGGCAGACCGGCATGTTGCCAGGATGTGGAAAAATCTCTATCATGTGCAAGTCACCTCTTACTGGTACTTTTTCTGATACCTCAGCAGGAAGTAACTTTTCTGTTCATTTAAAATCATCTGGTTACGATGCAATAGTAATACAAAATAAATCAGATAAACCAGTTTATCTTAGTGTATCTCAAGATAATTTAGAAATTATTGATGCGGATTTCCTTTGGAGACTAGATGCATATCAGTCTCATGAAATGCTTGTTGAGAGATATAAAGGAAAAAATATTTCAACTCTAACAATAGGTCAAGCAGGAGAAAATCTTGTAAAGTTTGCTTGTGTTGTGAGCAATGCACATGGCTTTGGCGGAAGAGGTGGAGCTGGAGCTGTGATGGGTTCAAAGAATTTAAAAGCTATAGTCGCCGTTCAAGGTGAGATGTGGAAGGTATACGATAGTAAAAAACTTTCTGAATTTAGGAGAGATCTATTTGAAAAGTTAAAGAGAGCTAACGTGTTCAACGGTGAAGGCACTCCTGCAGTGATGGCAACACTTGAAAGATTGGGAGATGTACCTATACACCACTGGTTAAAGGATGAATGGGAAGAGGGAGCAAAAGCCCTAAGCTCTCCAAGATATACTGAATATTTAAATGCTAAGAGCAGGTATTGTTTTGGATGCGTAATAGGTTGTCATAGATATGTAGAATCACCTTCTGGATACAAGGGAATAGGTCCAGAATACGAAACTCTTGCGCTATTTGGCACAAATCTTGACATTAAAGATCTTGATACGGTTTGCGCCGCAAACGATTTGGCGAATAGATATGGCGTAGACACAATAACAATGGGGAGTTTAATTGCCACTGTCATTGAGGGTTATGAAGCTGGCTATATAAAACAAAGTGATATTGGGTTTGTGCCAAAATGGGGAGATAGGGATACTTTAATAAACTTGATAGAACTAACTTGTCAAAAAAGAGGAATAGGAAATATTGTCTCTGAAGGTTCTAAAAAGCTACTAAGCACTTTCAACATGCCAGAATCATTTAACGTTTCTGTTAAAAACCTTGACGTGCCAGCCCACGATCCAAGGGCTTTTTATTCTCTAGCTATAAACTATGCTACTGGTAACAGAGGTGCATGTCATCAAAGAGGTGCTTCACATGTAGGAGAAAGAGCTGGGGTCCTGAATCAATTTGGAACAGATATAAAATTATCAATGGATAGTATGGAAAACAAAGAGTTACTTGCCATTAGATCACAAGATGTGGCATGCTTGTTAAATTCTCTAACTATTTGCTTCTTCCACCTTTTTGGCAATCTAACTGCAGATGATATTGTCAAGGGAATAAATCTTGTTACTGGATGGGATACAAATATCGAAGAACTAATGAAAACTTCAGAGAGAATATTTATGTTACAGAGAATGATAAACAATAAATTCGGTTTTGATAGAAGTGATGATACTCTACCTGACAGATTCTTTAAAGCTGCTGAAACTGGTCCTAGAAAAGGTAAGGCACCTTATGACTTCGAGAAATATCTTAATAGTTATTACAAAATAAGGGGAATTGATGAAAACGGCAAAATATTGCCAGAAACAATTAAAAGACTGGAGTTAGACAAGCTTGATATGAGCTATTTTTGCATTGATTAAGTTGAATTAAAATAATATAAAATCCCAAAAAACATTACAGTTTTAATCCCCTTGTTTAAATATAGTTTTAAACGAGGGGATTATTTTTGCAAGGCTTAGTGTTCATAACTATAATTGCTATAAAATTCTTCAGCATAAGCAATATATCTTCCATTTCTATATGTACTCCAGGGAGCAAAGTTTTGCCCATTTCTCGAAAGATAAATTGCAAATTTAGTGTTATTGTAAGGATCTAATAACCAATTAACTTGGTCATCCCAGCTGCATACGTTATAAACTCTGCACAAAGTATTTTTATGGGCTAATAGGTTAATTTGAAAAAGCCCAACTGAGTACTCTGGTAAAGATAGCCTTCCTGAACTGAGTAGTACTCCACCCTTTGGATTGTCTACAATAATATTTGGATTGTAATTGCTTTCAGCTCCCGCTATACCAACCATTTCAACAGCTTTATCAGCAGGTACATTATTTTTTAATAAAAAATCAAAAAGAACCTTGGGGGATATAATATTGCTATTATAGGTTTGTACTTTTATATTCTGCCACATACCAAAATTTTCGCTATCTGCATAAGAAAAAGAAGAAGTTAAAATTAAACCAAGAAAAATATAAATAAAAAGAAAGAAAGAACTAAATATTTTTCTACTTATATAAAAGTCCGCGTTCGCCATCCCCTTACACAATAATTAATGGAAGTACAAGCCTTTAAACTCCTAATGTAAAAAAATTATAACATATTTTAGAATTTGAAATTATAGTTCTTGTTCTAATAATCAAAAAACTCTCTAACACCAAAGGCCAAAATTATAACAAATATGCTTACAGTCAAAAAGATTCCTATAGACATAAAAAAGCTTGCAAAAATAAGATAGCCAAACATTATAGCTCTTCTAAAATTTGTAAATTCATCATCTTATAAAGAAATAAGTTCTTTAATTTTCTCATGTAACAGCAGATTGGACGCAAGTATCTGATTTGACTGTCCGATCTTATATTCCTCTCCTTTATAATCAGTCACCTTACCACCGGCTTCATTAACTAAGAGTATTCCAGCAGCCACATCCCAGGGCTTAAGACCATCTTCATAGAATGCATCAAATCTCCCACAGGCAACATAGGCAAGATCTTGCGCAGCAGCTCCAGGCCTTCTTATTCCTCTTACATTTATTAAAACCTTTTTAAATCTAGTGACTATCTCTTCATAATTTTCATGAATAGAATATGGGAATCCAGTTCCAACTAAGCATTTTTCTAAGCAATTTTCTTCGCTGACTGAAATTCTTTTTTCATTAAGAAAGGCACCTTCGCCTTTAATAGCAAAAAAGAGTTCATTTAAAATGGGGATATAAATTAGTCCAAGCTTTATATCGCCGTTATGTAAGTAGGCAATGGATATAGCAAACCAAGGTAGTCTGTGCACAAAATTGGTTGTGCCGTCTAGCGGGTCTATAATCCATGTAGATTTTAGGTTCAATGTGTTTTTAGAGCTTTCCTCTGCAATTATTTCATCATCAGGGAATTCGGATTTTATAATATCAATAATTCTTTCTTGAGAACTTGTGTCAGCATCAGTGACCATATCAATTTTTCCTTTAAATCTGACGTTTAAATCGTTTGAATAATAGTATTTTAATATTTCACCAGCTTCTAATGCACATCGTTTAATCACTTCAATCCTTTTATTCAATTTAAGATGCTCCTTCAAAAAAAGTTTAAGTACTATTATAAACCCTTTTAAAGGGTACGATAGAGCTTATTAAGTTGGCTACTTTAATTAAGTGAGTTGTAAATTCAAAAATTTGTGCGTTAGATAAATTTAGAAATAAATATTTATTAACATACTTTTAACCTATTATTAACTTAGCTTTTAAAAAGAAATAATAATTTAAAAGGTAGACCTAAAAAATTTTGTTAGGAGGTTTTTAAAAGATGTCTGAAATTACTCGAAGGGAAGCAATAAAAATTTTTGGCGCTACAGTAGCTACCCTATTAGTTAATCCTACAGTTTATGCTAATCAAATTATTCAGTCAGGCAGTCCAATAACATTTGAAAGCACAGATAAACCGGGTATAATTTTTGTTGTCGGGGATGGCATGCCAATGTCTACATTGACAGCACTTCAAAGATTAAGAGAGAGCGTAGGTCGTACAACTACATTCTATAAAAGATTTCAGGATTCTGACAGCGTTATAACCTATATGGGAACTGCAAGCTTGTCAAGCGTAGTTACTGATTCTGCACCAGCAAGCGCAGCATGGGCAACAGGCGTTCACACTGCAAATCATTTTTTGAGCTCTTTGCCAAACGGTAAAAAATTGAAAACTATTGGTGAGATTGCAAAAGAAAATGGCTATGATATAGGACTCGTTACTACCACAAGGGTAACTCATGCTACACCTGCTGCCTGGTATTCACACAATCCAGACAGAGATGATGAGGCAAATATAGCTGTGGATGCCCTTCAGATAGAACCTACTGTTTTGATGGGTGGCGGACTAAAATATTTTGATAAAAATGTGAATCCAAAACTTTCAAATAATTTAATCGATGATTTCAAGAACAAAGGTTATAACGTGCTTACAAAAGCTCAAGAAATTAACAACATTGATTATAGCAAGCCGATATTGGGACTTTTTAACAAATCTCACTTAAGCTATTACCTGGATAGATTAAATGATGATAAACTCTCATATCAGCCTTCATTAGCTACTCTTGCTGCTGTAGCGCTTAAAAAATTACAAGATTCAAAAAAGGGTTTTGTTTTACAGATTGAAGCTGGAAGAATTGACCATGCAAATCATGCTAACGATGCATACGGCGCATTAATGGACACAGCAGAGCTTGATCAGGTTTTAGACGTAGTTAACGAATACCTAAGTAAAAATCCAAAAACGCTAGTTATCGTTACAAGTGACCACGGAACAGGTGGATTTGGCGTATACGGAACAGGACCAGATTATAATGATTCTACAGAAGCCTTGTTAAAATATAAAGATATTAAGGCATCAATTCCTTACATTGCAGATAAAATCGACAATAAAACTCCAGCCGAAGTTCAGGATATTGTAGCCTACTATACAGGGTTTTCTATTACACCTGACGAAGCACAACTTATTATTGACTCAAGAAGGCCTGACTTTACAGGAATTACAGGAAACTATTTATATAGAGCATATGAATCTTGTGCACTTGGAGCAGTGCTTGCAAAATGCGAATATAATCTAACTAAGGATGGCGATCAAACTGGAAAACCTATTTTGAGAAGGGGAAATACATACTTCGTCTCCACTACGCACACAGGAGAAGATCAGGTCGTGTTAGCTTATGGCAATCGGGCAAAACAACTTATACCTTCAAGAAGAATTGATAATATAGAGCTTTTCAAATCTATGTTGTCTTATTTAAATATTCCCTATTATCAAAATCCAACAATGACTCAAAAAGAAGCAAAGGCTATAATTAAAGACCTTTATAAGGATTATCCTAATGAAAAATGGGCAAATAGTTTAAGGCTACACGTGTCATAAAATTAATATTGTTTAAAGTGATACAATATACGATGAAAGAAATAAGGTAAGGCAAAAAAGGATTAAATAGAAGTTTATACTTGAAATAGTCAAAAATACATCCAAGTGTTGGCTATAAAATTCCATGTGGGGTTTTATAGCCAATTGTAATATTGTAGTGCATTAACTTTGGAAGGCTTTTTTATCTATTTATCTATTTATCTATCTCTATGTTTAATTGTTGTAATGCTTCTATAATTTTATTTTGATAATCCTGTTTTGACATGCTGCCATCTGTAGCTTTTATATCAATGTAAACAGATTCAAACTGCGTCTGTATTAAATTAACGATCCTAAATATATCAGAAACCTTCCCTTTAGGGATTTTAAAACTTAAATTAATGTTTTTTTCAACTGTTTCATACTCATTTAGTTCTTTTGTCTCTGCTATAGCTTGAGTATCGAAAGATTTACTTGGACTAGTTTCTTTTATAACATTTTCTTCGACTTTTATTATAACTTGTGGACGTTTATCTTCTTCATGTTTTTTTACACACAAGTTCTCTTTAATAATTATTTCGTTATCACTAAATCCAATTTCTGGCTTTTCTTTAATATATATGCATCTAGGTATATCAGCATCAAGCTCTCCTAAACCGAAAATACCTTTTAAAACACCGTCGGATATTGCTTTTTGTAAGGTATATTTATCTTTTATGCGCGGTTCACCAGGTATTCGATAAAACGTATCCAATAGTTTTTTAGTATGAACATAATCTTTATTAGAAAGATATTTTTCTTTAATAACAATGGGCACCATATTCTCTAATATTTCATTTTCAGAACGTAGTCTATCGTATATCTCATTAACAAGAGATTTTTGATCTCCATAGGTTGGTATTCCAAGATCAATTTTTTTGTAACTATCCTTAGTTGGAACCGCAATGTATCTGTAAAACCGCCTTATTGATTCTTTTAGTTCAGGTTCAATTTTTTTTATTTCTGATTTTATTTCCTTTAACTGGATTTCGGAGAGGTTTATTGTAGTGTCCTTTTCTATTGATTTATAGGCTAAATATCTTTTCAGTCGATTTTTAAAACCGATTCGTTCATTTTCTGATGGAAAAAGCAAAAATATAGTATTACAATTAACTCTTACACTTGTCCCCTTACTTTTAATGATTGATTCAATAACGTCTTTATTTTCATTTTGTAAAATAACAAGCTTAAATTCTTCAGTATCGGGTATAGATGATGGGTCTTCTTGCCATATATAAACCTTAAAATCTCCTCCTGTAACACTTTCTTTTAGTAATTGATATTCTAATTTCGAAACATCTTCTTCTTTTATGTTTTCGGTTTTTGTAAGAATTATGCGATTTAGGTTTGGCTGATTTGAAAAGAAATACTTATCATTTTGGAATTGAAAATAAAAAAGTTTGTTTTTCAGTTGTTCAATGGCTTCTGCAACAACGCTTGACGGATTGTCCAGAGTAGTAGCTGAACGCTTAATTTCATTTAATGTTGCACCTTTTTCAGTGCCACCAGAAAAGGAATACATAAAAATAGTTGTGGCAGTGCGAGTAGCCAATTTTAATCCTTTATATGAATCACCTAAGTTTATATCCACCTTTTTACTACCTGCATCAGAATCAGTTATATCCTGTGCAATAATGCTATTATATTCAGTGCCTATATGCTTTAAAAGTTCCTGCCGTATTTCACCGTTGGCAAGATTAAAATCCGCAAGCGTGATATAGGGTATGCTTTGATCTTTTAATATTGAAATAACCAAAGAAAGCAAACGCAATACACCTCTTGTGCGTTGAAAATTAGGAAAACTTCCCCAACGATGATACAACACATCTAGAACCTCAGGCAAAAATGGATATGAATCTATAAATCTATCCCTGTATTCAGTTGGCTCTGTCCCAATAGGTAAAATACTTTCCTTTTGTGCGTAAACCATAAAATCATTTACAACCGATTTTACTTTTTGCAAATCAATTGAACTAAAAAGCCTTTGGCGTATAACCTTAGAAATTTCAGTTTCTGAAACTGGCGTATATATCTTCTCAACTCTACCAACCACTCTTTGTATCTGTGAGTATAGCTTTTCAGTAGTTTGATCATAATGTTCCATTAAGCTTGACGGTAATGTTAACACAAGGCAGGATTTCTCAAGCGTGGATATGGTTTCGCTAAGCTCCTGTAAAAATGCCACAGTTTGTGCAGCAAGCGTGCTTTCTCCTACCCTTTCACCAGCTGCTTTTACTATATATTCAAGAAGCTCATCAATTAATATGACAAATGGCTGATGTCTTGAAAGTAGACTTTTTAATTTATCCTTTCCGGGCGATGTAAGCCCTGTTAAATATTCATTTTTGCCAGTTAATTGAGTTTCAATAATACCCCATAGAGTATCTTTTGAACTTGATTCTGTACCAACAATAACAATAGGTGTTGCGCCCCACTCTCTTGCTTTATGCATAAGTGCAATAAGTGAATGGGTTTTGCCACCACCAAATGGAGTCTGTATTTGTATTGTTGGATCTCCGCCTTTGCCATTAATACGATTTTGAATGATACCAACTAGATTATGCAGCCCTTGAGTAATATATGTTTTTTGAAAAAAGGTTGATGCATCTTTGTATTCTACTGACCCGCGATTATGATATGCATCCCATAAATCAGCAGCAAAAATATCCATTCTCAATCTACCTTCAAGTATATCTTTATGCGGTACTGCAATGCTATGAAATGCATTCATAATATTCATCCTCCATTAAAATCTAAAGATTGCTGTCTAAATTTGGATTCCTTTAACTCGCTTTGAATTCTTTCTCTACCTACCAAAAACCCATCCAAAAGCTTTTTTTCTTTGCTTTCAATTGGCAAGCATTCTGAAATCGCCTGAGCTACCCTGTAAAATGCTTCACTTCTCCCATATCCTGTATCTTTTAAGCGATTTAAGATATCGGCACTTTTGCTCTTTTCCCATAATAAAAGTATATGGTGCAATATATCAATTAGTTCTGTAGAGTCTTCTAAATCTTCAAGCTTTCGTTCCTGTGGACCTAGAACTTTTATAAACTCTTTATCTTTGTTTATAAAGCTTTTCTTATTCCATAGTTCAGATAGGTTAATTCCACAACTGGTAGCAAGTTTGCGTGCTTCGTCAAAAGGAACTTTTGCTTCTATATAGTTCCATCTCCACAGCACGTAAAAGCGTGTCAGTTCGTTGATTTCACCCACAAAGCCATTGTGCAAAATTTTATGCACTGCATAATCAGTAGCAACTTTTCGCACGTCTTGAAGAATTTTATCTGCTCTTATGATATTGCCTTCATAATCCATAACCTTTTCGTATTTGCCAAAGACCTCAATGGCAGAACCAATGGCAGCAATAAAAAAGTCTCCTCCACCAATGCCTTCATCCCAAAGCCTATCGAGCTTTTCGTTAAGATATGTCTTTAATTCTTCTTTAACCTGATTGTAAAAACCTGTTGACTGTCTTTCCATTTTACGGGCAACTATATAGATAGACGAAGCGAGCGATGCTGTCTCTTTTGCATTCAAACGTACCTGCATTTCTGTATTAATAGGCCATGCAGCGGTAATAATAAGGCCTGAATCTAACAAAGAATTAATAAGTGTTTCCCAGCCTTCAGTGGATTTGTGAGCATAGACAATTACTGTAATTCCGTTTGGTTTTAATACTCTATAAATTTCCTGAAATGATTTAATAAGATTTTCTTCAAAAAATTTCTTAGCTAAATCAACACTACCATGACGTACAGGGTTTGCGACTATTTCTTGTGATTTTGGAACAAGTGGAGTTGAAAAAAGTTCAGGGTACAAATCCCCAATAGAACGCTTTAACCAAACATAGAAAAAATCAGAAAGTTCTGCGTAATTTACATTGTCATAATATGGTGGATCGGTAAATACTGCATCGAAAAAGTTGTCGGAGTATGGAAGAGATGTAGCAGAGGAGTGTACTATAGAAGATGGCTCTAAACTGTTCATTAGAATGCAAGTTTTTACAACATTTAGATTATATTCTATTGAATTGTTCCAATCACCTGTAGAACAACTGAAAGGATTAGATTCAAAAAAATCCCATACCATTGCCAATGCCTGCCTACTAAACGATCCAGCGATAGTTTCTTTTGTATTAGCCCATCTACTCACCGTACTATTTTTCTCAGCGGTACTATTAATCGAAATACCCAAATAACCCACCACTGCTTTTGCGTATTCTTTATCATATCCTTCTTCGATCATTTTTTTATAAGCCAATCGCACCTTTTCAGTAAATGTTATCAATGCCAATTTCTGACGAGAGTTAAAAAGGTCACCCCATTGTAACATGCCATATAACCACATTGTTCTTGGTTTGACTGAATTTGGATCGATATCTTCATCCGGCACTGGGTCTATTCCCCA
>NZ_JBRCUV010000015.1:0-62838 GCF_053498235.1 Thermodesulfobium sp. | reverse complement strand
AAACAATATCCTCCCAGAGATAAAAACTGATATAGAGATGATAAAAAATTTTAAAAAGAGAATTCTTGAAATAGAAGATGAACTGCAAGATTTAAACAAAAAAAGTGAAGAGATAGCTATTGAGATAAATGCTGATTTAAGTGAACTAAATAAACAAAAAATAGAAATAGAACGTCTATCTTCAGAGAAAGAATTGCTTGAAAAAGAGATTGAAAACGTATTAGCAAACAAAAGCGTTGATGAAATAAAGATTGAATTAGAAAAAGCAAGGTCAGATCAGATTTATCTTGAAGGGTGTAAGTCAATAAAGAATGAGGTTGAAAAACTTGAAATCGAAATAAAGAATGAGGTTGAAAAACTTGAATCTCTCAAATTAGAAAAAGAAAACTTAGAGAAAGAAAGAAAACAAAAAGAAGAAGAAAAAAGACTTACTGAAGAATTTTTAAACCAAAACAAGAAAAAATACGATGAATTTAGCCTCTTAAAAAGCTTTGAAAGAGTGAGGGAGCTTTTAAAAGAGGGAGAACCCTGCCCTGTGTGCGGTTCAATTCACCACCCTTATAGACAAAAAGAAGACGCTTTAATTGATAACGTTTTAGTTGAGGAATATAACAACAGGGCAGAGTATCTAGAAACCCTTAAATCTAGTATAGCTGAAACTAACATAAAAATTATAAAATTAGAAGGTGAAATTAAAAATAGCTATGATAAAAAAGAAAGACTTGAAAAGGAAAAACTTAATCTACATGCCAAAATCAGAAACAACGAAACTAAATTGGGCTATAAAATAGACATTAATTGTCTAGAAACCGAGATAGAAAAAAATGAAAATAGCAAAAAGAAATTAGAAGAGATAGTCAAGAGGTATGAATCACATGAATACAATTTAAATAAACTAAAAGAAAAACGTATGAATTTACAAGAAAGCTTAAACAAGCTAAATGAAGCTTACAATGCGAAAAAACATAAAGATGAAAGTATTTCAGCAGAAATTTTAAAACTCTCATCTGAAAGGGATCAGCTGCTCAAAAAGATTGATTTTCTAGAAGAAAAAATTTTGAATACGTTAGGGGATTATGGCATTAAAGAAAGTATTAAAGAAATTAGTTTAAAAGAATTAGATATTCTTTATTTAAAACTTAAAACAAAATCTGAAGAATTTATAGAAAGAAAAAATTCTCTTGAAAAGCTACAAATAGAGAGAATAAACAAAATTGAGGTTTTAAATAAAGCGCAAGAAGACGCTAGCAAAATACAGGAAAAAATAAAAGAATATAGGGATCAAATTGATAAAATCAACAGAAATATTACAACCCTAAAGTTAAAAAGATTTGAAAAATTTAGAGACGATGACCCAGATGAATGTATAGAGAGAATAAACTCTGAGATAAAAAAACTAATTGAAGAAAATGAGGATAAAAAGAACAGCCTCAACGATATTAATGGAAAAATAGCCTTCTTAAGAGGCGAGATTGAAAATCTTAAACGGGAAAAAGGCGCAATAGAAGAGGATTTCAAACTTAAAAAAGATGAATTTGAAAATCTCTTAAGAGAGAACAATTTTATATCTACAATAGACTTTGAGGAATCGCTTTCCTTTGTGAATGAGATCGATGCTATTTCAAAAAAAATTAGTGATTTAGAGAAAGAAAGGGAATTAATTATTTCAAAAATAGAAGAAAGAAAAAGGGAATTAGAAGTATTGAAGATACATCTCAAAGAAAGTGCCGTCGATCTTGATCAAATTATGCATGAAATGGATGATATTAATTCTAAATTAAAGGATATTAGGCTAAAAATGGGAGAAATAAAACAAAAATTATCTGTAAACGATGAAAAAAAGGAAGTATATAAGGACTTGATGGAAAAAATCAAATTAAAAGAAATGGAATTTAACAGGTATAATACATTATACGATCTTATAGGTTCATCCGATGGCAAAAAATTCAGGAGTTTTGCACAAGAAATAACCTTTGATAGTTTGATAAAACATGCAAATAAACATTTGAAAAGAATAACTGACAGATATATCTTAACAAGAGACAAAAATGAGAGACTTTCTTTCTCTGTAATCGATAACTATCAGGCGGGTGAAATAAGAAGCATAAAGAATTTATCAGGCGGAGAAAGCTTTATAATTAGCCTTGCTCTAGCACTTGGTCTTTCTTCTATGTCAAGCAAGAACGTTAGAGTAGACTCCTTGTTCCTTGATGAAGGCTTTGGCACACTAGACGAAGAAACACTAGAAACCGCACTCGATGCAATATCTAATCTAAAGCAGGAAAATAAGATAATAGGTATAATATCCCACCTTACATACATACAGGAGAGAATTGAAACCCGTATAAGGCTTATACCAAAACCAGGCGGAAAGAGCATTATTGTAGGTCCAGGAGTAAAGCGTGTCAGCTGAAAGGGATATTTTAATTCCAGAACTGTTGTCCCCAGCAGGTGATTTTGAAACCTTAAGAGCTGCAATATTCGCTGGAGCTGATGCAGTTTATTTTGGTGCAAAAAACTTTAGCGCAAGAAAGGGTGCAAAAAACTTTAGCGCTGAAGAAATTGAAGAAGCTATTCAATTTGCGCACGAAAGGAACGCAAAATGCTATATTACAGTGAATACATTAATAAAAGACAGTGAAATCTCTGAATGCATGCAATTGATTGAAAAGTTATACAGCTTAAAAGTAGATGCAATAATTGTCCAAGACTTTGGTTTAATATATCAGATTAGAAAAGAATTTCCAAATTTAGAAATTCATGCAAGCACACAAACTACTACTACTTCGTTACAGGGTGTAAAATTTCTAAAGGATTTAGGAGTTGCAAGGGTAATACTAGCAAGAGAGCTTTCAATGCTTGAGATTTCAGAAATTGCCAAAATAATAGATACAGAAATATTTGTCCATGGGGCTCTGTGCTACTCGTATTCAGGACAGTGTTTAATGAGCAGCCTGATAGGCGCAAGATCTGGGAACAGAGGCAGGTGCGCACAACCGTGTAGAATAGAATATTGTCTTGTAAATGACTCAGGAATACTTGAAAAAGGACATCTTCTTTCTATGAAAGACCTGTGCCTTTATCCAGTGCTAGGAGATGTTGTGAAAACGAAAATAAAATCTCTAAAGATAGAGGGCAGACTAAAATCAAGAACATATGTAGCAAATGTTACTCGAATATACAGAAAAGCCTTAGATATCATTAAAGAACTATATTTATCTGATAAAAAACAGGAATTTGAACCTTCAAAGAGCGATTTGGAAGACCTGGCAGAATGTTTTAATAGAACTTTTACCACCTACAACATAAACGCACCCGTACATCTAAGAAAGAATTCCCAGATAAAGCTAATAAAGAATAAAGAAAACACATTTATGGACAGTTCAAGACCTAACAATAGGGGCTTGTATATAGGGAGGATAGCTAACTCAAAAAACGATTTATACTTTGAACCTATAAGAGAATGTAAAGAAAATGACTGTTTTGTAGTATTTTCTTCCAGGGGTAATATAACCCTTGAATCAAATGACTTTTACATAAGAGACAACAAAGTCTTTATATCAAACAACCAAATAAAATCACAGATACGCGAAAATGATAGAGTTTTTAGGGTAAGATGTAGCATGCTAGAGGAAAGAGCTAATGAAATATTTAGACATTCAATAAAGAGATATCCCGTAGAGGTTTGCATAAAATTAAAACCAAATGAATTAACAGTAGAAACAAATAACAAGAAAGAAAAATTTATTAAAAGAATAGAGTTGCAAATTGCCAAAAAACACCCAACTACTGAAAAACTGCTATCCGAGAAGTTAAATACGACAGACCATCCTTTTTCTTTTG
This sequence comes from Thermodesulfobium sp., assembly GCF_053498235.1. Classification (NCBI taxonomy): domain Bacteria; kingdom Pseudomonadati; phylum Thermodesulfobiota; class Thermodesulfobiia; order Thermodesulfobiales; family Thermodesulfobiaceae; genus Thermodesulfobium; species Thermodesulfobium sp. The sequence goes on along the minus strand of NZ_JBRCUV010000015.1, from coordinate 58,995 downwards.
ATATTAAGCTTGAAAACAATGAAAATTTAATGTTGCCATTAGGTTACATAAAAGAGATAAAAAAATTCCTTTTAAAACGAGAAGAAAAGGAAGAAATAAAGAAGGACAAGTTTGATATAGAAAGGTTAATTGCCAATAAGCCAAAACGTGTAAAAATTATTTCTGATTATATTTTTAGACTATCTTCGATAGAGGACTTGGAAATAGCATTAGAAAATGGGGCAAAAACTATTCTATTTGGTCCAGAAGGATACAAAGAAAAGTTTCATTACTCACCAGAAATCTTTAAACAGGCAAAAAGGATGATTGAACAATCAAATGGACAAATGATAATTTCAACGCCAAGGATTATAAGAAAAGAATTTGATTTTATAGCTGAAATTATAAAAAAACAAGAAGATCCAACAATACTAGTAGCAAACAGTGCTATGCTTAGCTTTGTTCTCTCTGAAGGCATAAGCTTTGTAGTAGATCACTCCTTAAATACCTTTAATTCTCTTACAGTAAAACTGTTTCAGGAGTTGGGAGCCTCAATGATCCACGTTTCAAATGAATTAAACCTTAGAGAAATTTCAGATTTAAGAAGCAATATTCCTCTTGAAATTACTGCATATGGCAATTTAGAAATGATGGTTTCAGAAGGATGTGTTTTATACTCAAAAAGTAAGTGCTCAGATTTGTGTGAAAGTAGAGATTTTTATCTTAAGGATTGTAAGGTAAAACATCCTATCTTTATCGACGAAAGTTGCAGAACCCACATATTAAACGCTCATACGCAGAACTTGATTAATGAAAGAGATATGCTTTTAAATATGAATTTAAAGCTTAGAATTGATCTAAGAGCAGTAAAAAGAGGTCTTATTTCAAAAATTGTTAACGCATTTTTGAATAACACTAAAGGAAACGAAGTTTTTAATATTAAGATGGATGAAAAAGGGTTTACAAAGGGACATATTTTTAGAGGAGTAGAATAGATGAGAATTTCCATTTTGGATATTTCGCGAGCAGGATACTATGAAGAACGTTCACAAGCAGGATGCTTGTGTTCTATGGGTATAACAGATGAGACTCTCTTTTTGGCAGATTTTGATTAGGTTTGCCTGGTCGATATTACTGCCTCTGTTAGTATATTTTTTGCTGGGAGTGGTATTATATTTTCTGTATACCAACGTGTGCACCTTTCTTCACCTCTAGTTTTTCACTTTTCACTTTAAGAAATTAATTATAAAAATTCTTAACTAGGAGAGAACACAATGTTAGAAAAAATCGATTTGAATAAGTTTATGGAAAAAGAGGATTACAAAAAAGGGTTTGACAGCCTCAGTATAGAATTAGGAGCACTTCAAAGAGAAGCCCGAGATTTAAAATTGCCAATAATTGTGCTTTTTGAAGGTTTTGAAGCCGCTGGCAAGGGAACGCTTATAAACAAATTATTGCTTCCACTCGACCCAAGGGGTTATGACGTAATAAAAAGGTTTGAATGTCCGTCTGAAACCGATAACAGACCATATTTTTACAAATTTTGGAAAACTATTCCAAAAAGGGGAGATATAAGTATAGTAAATGAAAGTTGGTATAAAGCTTTGTTGGCAGATAAAGTTTTAAAAAGGACATCGTCTGATGAAGTAGAATACCTTTTAGATGAGACAGTATCCTTTGAAAGTCAACTCGTAGCTGATGGTTATTTAATAGTAAAATTTTTCTTGTATATTTCTAAAGAAGAACAAAATAACAGAATAAAAAAATTGGAAAAAAACAAAGACGAGTCTTGGAGAGTAACCGATGAAGTTCTTAAACTGCACAAAAAATATGAAAAGTTCCTTGATGCAGCTGAAATAGTTTTTGAAAAAACTGATACTGCCTTCGCACCATGGACAATAATTGAAGCTACAGATAAACACTACGCAACAGTTAAAATCTTTAAATCTCTTATTGAAGCAATAAAATTTAAAATTGAAACAGTTAAAAGTGGAAGAAGAGAGCCTATTTTATTTGAAAGCTTTTATCCAACAAATAACTCAAGTGCTCTTTCTAATATAGATCTGAATAAATCTTTAACTTACGAGGAATACATTGCAAAGCTTCACCCCCTTCAAAAGGAAATTCATGATCTTCAATTTAGACTATGGAAGGAAGGAGTTCCTGTAATTGTTGCCTTTGAAGGTTGGGATGCAGCAGGTAAAGGAGGAAGTATAAAAAGACTTACTGAAGCAATGGATCCAAGAGGTTATACGGTGGTGCCAATAGGCGCTCCAAACGATTACGAATTAGCGCACCATTATTTATGGAGATTCTGGCAAAATGTTCCAGAGAAAGGCAATATAACCATATTTGATAGAACATGGTATGGCAGGGTATTGGTTGAAAGGGTAGAAAAACTTTGTAGCGATTTTGATTGGCAAAGAGCTTATAGTGAAATAAAACAAATGGAGAAACAATTTACTAATTTTGGTATAATTTTGCTAAAGTTTTGGCTTCATATAGATAAACAAACCCAACTAGAAAGATTCGAAGAAAGAGAAAAAAACCCCTTTAAACACTGGAAAATAACTGAGGATGACTGGAGAAATAGGAGCAAGTGGGATGACTATCTCCCCGCTGTAGAAGAAATGCTCATTAGAACAAGTACAAAAGAATCCCCCTGGAATATAATAGAAGCAAATGACAAGCACTTTGCTAGAATAAAGGTCCTAGAAACCTTTCTTATCAAGGTAAAAGAAGGCTTAAAATAAATATCTTAACTTATTTCTAAAAACTAAGAAGAGGCTTTTTTATCTTCTTCTATTCCAACCTTTGCGAACTCTTCTAATCTCTTTTCCACATGATAATAAACAGTATTTTCAAGGAAGTTACCATCATTATCTCTTTGATCGACCTCTAATCCTGTAAGAATTTTTAGCCCCTCTTCAACTCTTGAAATCGCAAATATTTTAAACCTTCCATTTTTTACAGCTTCTATAACTTCATCTCTAAGAATAAGGTTGTTTACGTTTCTTTCTGGTATTATTACCATCGCATCGTTTACGTTTCTTGCATTACATAGATCAAAGAAACCCTCTATCTTTTCGTTTACCCCGCCAATCGGCTGAACTTCTCCCCATTGATCCATTGAACCGGTTATAGCGATATTTTGTTTTAACGGTATATTAGCAAGAGCGCTAATCAGAGCATAAAATTCAGCACAAGTTGCGGAGTCCCCCTCAATGCCAGAGTACAATTGCTCAAACGTGATAGACGCAGAAAAGGATAAAGGTCTTTTTTGTCCAAAAAGATGCCCAAGATAACCGGACAAAATAAACACAGCTTTATCGTGAATTTGTCCGCTCATCTTAACTTCTCTTTCTATGTTTAAAACCCCCCTTTTACCTGCATAGACTTGTGCAGTAATTCTGGCCGGTTTACCAAACATATGACCACCCAAAGACATCACAGCTAGACCATTAACCTGGCCGACCATCGCGCCCGAAGTCCTAACAATAATAGTATCTTCCAGAATGGCTTCCTGGATTCTCTCCTCGATTCTTCCATTTCTAAAAACTTTATTCTTTATCGCGTCTTTCACGTGTGCACTGGTAATTTCAGAACTGCCAGACTTAATTGCAAAATAATTTGCTTCTGTAAGGAGATTTCTTATCATACTTGTTCTTAGGGAAAATTTGTTTTTCTGACCAGCAATCCTAGCCGATTCTTTAATTACATAATTAATACCTGACTCGCTTAAGGGCAAAAGACTATCACTCTTTGATATCTCTTTTATTAAAGACACATATTGGGCTAACTTTGAATTAGAATTTATTATGTCATCAAAATCAACCTTAACATTGAAAAGTTCCCTAAATTCATCGTCATATTGACTAAGGATTTCATAAAGAAAGCTTGAACCAATTAGAATTACTTTAAGATCAAGATCTATCGGCTCAGGCCTAAGTGCGCCCGAACTAACTACTCTATATGGCTCCCAAGGATCTTCAATCCTAATTTTCCTTTCTTTAAGAGCTCTTTTAAGGGCATCATAGCTAAATAAATTCTTAAGTAAATCCTGCGCATCCAAGACAAGAAAGCCATGGTTTGCCTTATTTATAGCACCAGGTTTAATTTGAGTAAAATCAGTAACAGCTGCTCCATAAACAAACTTATATTCTATTTTGCCAAAGAGGTTACCATAACTAGCATTAGATAGATAAATAACTGGTGCGCCTTCAATTTCAGAATTATCAACAAAGAGGTTTACTAGATATTTATCAAAAGACGGTTCTGGTGGCCTCATTAAGAAAGGTATATTGGCATTTTGTTCAACACTAGCTCTCAATTCTTGAACCCTGTCTAAAAGATCTGATCTTACTTCTTCTAAATAAAGAAGCACATCTTCTTTGTCAGAAAATTCATCTTTAATAGGTTTTAAGATACTGTCCACAAAGGATGCAGCAAAATTTTTGTCTAGTAATATAGTTTTTTCTCTTAAATTTTTCTCTTCTTCTCTTATTTGGCGTAGTGCTTCATTCATCCTTTCGTTAAGCATTTCACCTGTTGTCTGTATCTTTTCTTTATCTTCATCAGGAAGTGCCCTGTATTCCTCCTCTGTAAAGGGGGCTTTTGTAGTCGGTGAAACCGCAAAAAGTTCTATCACTCCATTTTCAAGAGTTCGAATTGCAAAATTAAACTTTGACACTTCTTCTTCGAATTCATTAAAGATCCGAGCCCTTTTTCTTTGAAACTCTTCTATTAGCTTTCTTCTTGCCACTTCATATTCTTTGGATTCAAATTTTTTGGGGAAATCAGACCTTAGACTTACCACAAAATCGTTCATGTACTTTTTTAAAACTCTGCCCTTTCCAGCTGGCAAATATAAAACCTTTGGCATATCCGGATTCTTGAAATTAAATACATAAACTACGTCATCAGGTTTTTTGAAATCTTTAGCCCTACTCTTTAGTATAGACAGAACCGCATCCCTTTTATTCATTCCTTCATGCCCAACAACAAATATGTTATATCTAAAATCTTTTATAGACAACCCAAAATCAAGCGCCTCAATAGCTCTTTCTTGGCCTAAAAACTTTATGTCTTCAACTCTATCTGAATCAATTAAATCCAATTTAATTTCTGGAACTGTTAAATCCGATGCTGAAAGTTCTCTCATCTTTTATGCCCCTTCGTCAGAAATAGTTCCTATCTTCCAATAGTGATAAACGCTCCCTACAAGATCTGCACCTGGAACTAATGCTTTATCCCCAGGTTTCCAGCTTGCAGGACACACTTCATTATTTTCACGAACATACTGCAAAGCTTGTATCTGTCTAATTATTTCTGAAACGTTTCTTCCTACAACTGATGACAATATGGTTACAGCCTGTATAATATTATCTGGGTCTACTATAAATGCTCCTCTCAAGTTAACTCTGGTATTCTCGTCATAAACCCCAAATTTTTTACCAATAGTTCCATTCTGATCGCTGATCATTGGATATGGGAAGCTAGTATTTATCATTTTACTTAGTTCTGCATCATCCCATGCTTTATGAACATATGGGCTATCAACACTGATAACAAAAACATCAACTCCAAGCTCATCAAAATCACATTTCTTTGATGCTAGCTCAGCAAGTTCGGTAGGACATACAAACGTAAAATCTCCTGGATAAAAGTAAATTAATTTCCAGGGCCTCTTAAAATTTTTTAGATCTATCATTTCTATCTTGCCTTCAAGATAAGCCATTGCAGAAATTTCCGGAGTTGCTGACCCTACAATAGACATTTCAAACCTCCAAGTTATTATTGTTAGAAAATTTTAAATATATAAGATGATTTTAACAAAAAAAAACAAATTTGTAATAAATATAAAATAGGTTTATGTTAGAATAGTTTAGGTTAACTAATTTTTTATAATTTTGAAGGTAAATAAAGGGAGGTTATTTTGAACAAACTTAAGTTGCTAAGTTTTATATTTTTATTAGCAATTCTTCTTATCTTTTTTCCAAGCAATGCATCAGCAAAAAAACTCTTCCCTATACCACCGATAAGAGTAGCAGTCTTGCCTATAATAAACAAAACCGATGAACAGCCGTTTTTTTTAGAATTGGTGAATGAAAGATTTAATGATTTTCTCAAAAATTCAAATGTAGAAATAGTTCCAGAGAAGGAAGTAATAGAATATTTAAAAAAAGGTGGTTATGATCTGAAAAAAAAAGAGTTCCCAAGTAAAGATATTCTAAAATATTTGGCAATAATGACAAACGCAGATGACGTTATTGGACTTTCACTGGAAAGTGTTACCAGACAACCTCCCATACCCCTTGACGTAACTTATAGCTTGTCTGCTCAAGTAAGCGTTAAAACTATAGAGTACGAGAGATATAAAGATGACATACTCATTTACGATTTTACAGAAAAAGGCTTAAGTTCAAACATACCTTACGAAGGGGTTTCAATGAAAAAGGCAATAGTAGATGCTACCAATAAAGTAATGGATGATGCCTTGAAATCATACGTATTCTCAGGATTTTCAAATCTTTGATTATTTAAAAAGTTAATTTATTATTAAATTTTAAAGGGGTCTGAGGGTGGAAAATTTATTTGAAATAATATTAAAATTAACCATAGCAATTGTAGTTGGTGGTATATTCGGCATTGAAAGGGAATTTAGAGGAAGAGCTGCTGGAATTAGAACAAATATCCTTGTCTGTATCTCCGGAACCCTAGTTATGCTCTTGTCATCAGGATACTTTAACAATACAACCGATTTGGCTGTAAGAATCCAGCTAGATCCAGGAAGAATTGCTGCAGGAGCAGTTACAGGTATAGGATTTTTAGGCGCAGGAGTAATTCTTAAAACCAAAGGAGAGGTACAAGGACTTACTACAGCCGCTCTGATTTTTCTCAACATGATCATTGGCCTGTGCATTGGATCGGGGTTATATTATTTGGCTGCTCTAGGCACTATATTTTCTCTTATACCTCTAACCATACTTAGAAAACTAAGTAGCCTAATAAAAAGAGAAATAAGAATTTTACAATTATCTATTAAATCATGCGATAAGGAAGAGACTCAGGCAAAAATTTCCAAGATTCTTGCCGAAAATAAAATTATTGTTCTATCACATGATATATCCTGCAACCTTGAAAAAGAAGAGCTAAAGGTATCACTTCTGATCGAAGCAGTTTCAGAAAAACCATTCTTAAAACTATTCGATGAGCTTAGAGAAATAAAACTTATCAAAACTCTAAGTATTTCATCTAAGGAGTGAAGAAAGTCTTCAGTACAAAGTCAAGGATATACTTTAAAGAAAGAAATAACACAGAAAAAGAAAGTATAAATTTAATTAAGTGTGAGGGAACATGTCTTTGACACCTTGCCCCAAGATAAGTCCCCAAAATACCGCCCAAACCAAATAAAAAACCTAAAAGGATATCTGGCTCTGACCCTGAGCTGCCAAGTGGGTTCAACGAGTAATAAAAGACGCCTAAGATTGAAGTTATCCATGTAGCCAAAAGGGCAGGCCCAGCAACTACATAGACCGGAAGCTTAAAAACTGCCACACAAAATGGAGCTATAATAGATCCTCCACCTATACCGTATGCACCACCTATAATCCCAACAAAAAAAGATAACCAAAACATCCAAAAATTTGAAAAATTATAAGTCTTTTCTTGAAATTCAAAAGAAGATCTGAATATATTTGAGCTAAGAAGTTTCAATTGAAAGCCCTTTGTATAATCATCCTTCTTTGATCTAATTAAACTATGTAATAAACGAAGACCTATATAAAGCAAGACGACGCCTACAAATGCCTTGAAGACGACAGGATCATAAAGATATTTTACCCTTATAAAGTATCCCATGAAAACTCCAGGCAATGTTCCGATTGTAAGAACAGTTGCCAGTGGCAAAAACATTCTGCCCTCTTTGAAGTATCTGTAAACCCCGCCAGGAATTGCAACTACGTTATAAATAAAATTAGTTCCAGACACACCTGGAGAAGTATAGTTTAAAAAACTAACCTGGAATGGCAAAATCAAAAAAGCACCCGAAACGCCTCCCATAGAAGTAAAAAATGATATAACAAAAGCAACCAAAGGTGGCACAAACACATTCACGCTAATACCAGATATGGGGAAATATACGTTCAACATGTTAATCCTCCAAAAAAATAAAAGATGTATAATATTATATTATAAATTATAAACATGCCTTTCATTTTAGGAGGCCATTCATGAAAAAGGAATTATTAGATTCTTTTTTAAAAAGATTAAATGGCTCTATAAAAGTTGTCTTTTGGGATGGGGAAGAAAAAACCTATAACAGCGATCCTAAAATTACTATCAAATTTTTAAAGGAACCCCCAATAGTCTCTTTAGACGATCCCCTCTTAACATTAGGTGATCTTTACATAGAAGAATACTTTGATATTGATGGCACTATTGAAGACCTAATGTATCTAATGGAAACAAATAAAGATATTTTTAGACCTCAGAAAAAGAATCCCTTTATGAGTACTCTTAAATCAACTTTGGGAAGGGGCAATTCAAAGGATAGGGATATAAAAAATATTCAGAGTCACTACGACTTAGGAAATGACTTTTTCTCCTTATGGCTTGACTCGTCAATGTGCTATTCGTGCGCATATTTCAAAACTCCATCAGATTCACTAGAGCAGGCCCAAAAAAACAAGATATCCCATTCTCTTAAGAAATTGAACCTCCAAAAGGGTGAAAAGTTGCTTGACATTGGATGCGGATGGGGCGAGCTGCTTTTTGAAGCTGCAACAAAATATGACGTGCATGCTACGGGAATAACTTTAAGCAAGGAACAATATGAACACATTAAAGAGCAAATAAAGCTCAGAGACCTTGATAATAAAGTAGAAGTAAGGCTAGAAAGTTATGAAGAACTTAATCCAAAAAAGGATTCTTTTGACAAAATCGTAAGCATAGGAATGTTTGAACACGTTGGGCAAAAAAGAATACCTGAATTTATAAAAAAGACATCAAATGTACTAAAAAGATCAGGAATTTTTATGTTACATACAATTACAGGCTTAGAAGAGGGCGGACAGCATTCTTGGATGAACAAGCATATATTTCCAGGTGGCTATATACCAACAGTCAGAGAAATCATAAATGTCTTACCTGATTATGACTTTAGAGTTTTACATGTAGAAAGTTTGAGAAGGCATTATGCGAGAACACTTGAATATTGGTCAAAAAATTACGACGCTCACAAGGATGAAATAGAAAAGAAATTTGGAAGAACTTTCCTTAGAATGTGGGACATATACCTGAAGGGCTGCGCGGCCTCTTTCAAACTTGGATTTATTGACATTCATCAATTTACGCTTTCTTTAGGTATAAATAACGAATATCCTGAAACCTTTGAGTTTTTATACAAGGATTGAAGGCAATAGGTTATTTATTTCAGAAAGATGTTACTTTTAAGCAGCGAGCAAGGATGCTCGCGTTACTATGAAGAGCACTCCACAAGCAAGATGCTTGTGTTACTTTATTATTTAAAGGATGGTATAAGCTTTTTGGCAAGATCTACGACTCTACATGCATAACCGTGCTCATTGTCATACCATGCGAATACTTTGTAGATATCTCCTGTTTTGTTTAACATTAACCCGTCAACGATTGAAGAATAAGATGTGCCAATATAATCTGAAGATACCAATGGGACTTCAGTATACTTTAAAATTCCCTTAAGTGGTTCACAGGATTCAGCTTCTTTATAAGCTGATTTTATCTCATCAATTGAAGGTTGTTTCTCCAAAATTACGCTAAGGTCTACCATTGATCCTGTTGGTACAGGCACTCTAAGGGCTACGCCGTCCATCTTTCCGTTTAGTTCTGGTATAACCTTCCCGATTGATTTTGCTGCTCCAGTGGATGTAGGAACTATATTTATCGCAGCAGAACGTGCTCTTCTAAAATCTTTTTTGTGAGTGCCATCTAAAAGTCTTTGATCCATAGTATAGGCGTGAACTGTAGTCATAAATCCTGAAACTATCCCAAACTTGTCAAACAATACTTTTACAGCTGGGGCAAGACAGTTAGTTGTACATGAAGCAGCAGAAATAATATTGTGCTTTTTTAGATCAAGTATGTGATCATTTACCCCAACAACGATAAAGGCATCTACGTCTTTGCCCGGAGCAGTAATTAGAACTTTTTTGGCTCCTGCTGTTATGTGATTTTCTGCCAACTCTCTTTTTGTAAGCTCACCTGTGGATTCTATTACTAAATCAACATCTAGATCCTTCCATGGAAGTTTTGTTATATCCTTCCTTTCTTCAAGGATTTTTATTTTTTTACCCTCAATTATCAAATGATCTTCATCAAAGCTTACTTCTTTATCCCAAGTTCTATAAGTAGAATCGTATTGAAGAAGATGTGCTAATTGTGGGATCTTTCTAGAACTATTAATTGCAACTATTTCAATTTCTGGTTGTGAGAAAGCAAGCCTAACAAACAAACGCCCGATCCTTCCAAAACCATTAACTGCTACTTTCATGATTTCCCTCCTAAAATTAGATTGTTAATTTTCTTATCTGTCTAAAAACTGAAGAAACCTGATTTTTTGACATCCCAAGATGTTCTCCAATTTCTTTCATAGAGAGCAAAGGATAGTTTTTTTTTAAGTCAATCATTTTTCTCCACTTTATTGGCAGATTATAATAATTTTCTGACTTCTCAAGGATATCTATAGATCTTAAAATCTCCATGGAAGCCTTTATTTGCCTCTTTATATTAGCAGTTTCATAGTTTACTTCTCTGTTTATTTCACTATTTGCCTCCTTTTTTATGGCTTCAGCTTCCAAATGGGCACAAAAATTGTGCACGTGTATATAGGCTAAAAAAGAAGCTATTTCTCTGAAATTTTTTAAAAAGAGACAGTAACTATTTGTTTTTCTTATTTTAAAGTTAAAGCCAATTTCTTCTAGGAGAGTATATAAAAAACCAAATATTTCTTTGTTTGTAATTATTTCTAGATGATAACCATTTTTTGTAATTAAATATCCTGAATTTAAAAATAATCCTCTTAAAAAACTTTGTATAGATTTCTGCGATGGGAAAGTTTCTGGGGGGTTTGGCGTTAAGATCTTTTCTAGTTGTACTATTGTACTCCTTTGATTTTCTTGTGATTTTTTCGTTTTCTTAGGGTTTTCATTGTTGAGCCTAGCGTTTTGAAATAGCTGTGCCTTTATATTTAAGAAATGTGCTAAAGTAATTATTCTCTTTGTGACTTTGAAATCTTTACATTTTACAAGAATAAAGCCTTCTTCTACCTTTGAGTGAGAAAGCATTATCCCTTTTAATTCATATTTTGATGACCTTTTATTTTCAATAGGTAATGAAGCTATTTCACTTCTTATTATTTCGTTTTCATCTATTTTTAATTTCAGCATTTTCTCCACCCATCAAAAATATTATATCATTTACTAAATTCAAAAAGATAAACTTCAATATGTAATGTGCTGGTAAACTTTAAAAATAATCTTTATTTTGTCATCTTAATTTACTGCCCTTACTACCCCTAAAGATGTTGTCGAATATAATTTTTGCTAACTTTTTATGGTCGTGTCTTATATGGTTTTCTTCGTATAGTAGGTCTTCCAAAACAATTTTTAATTTAAATTTTTCAAGTTCAGACAAATCGTTTATTACAATTTCGGAACCCTTTTCTTCATAGTAGTCTATAAGCTTCTCTGGCTTTTTGTTATTTAAAAGAACAATATCAAATGGCAAAAACCCAAGCGTTTCTAAGAAAGCTTTAACGTGATCGGAAGCTTTATATCCTCCTGTTTCTCCCGGTTGGGTCATGATATTACAAACATAAATTTTTATTGCGCTAGAATTTCTTATTGCTTCTAAAAGGTCTTTCATTAGCAAATTAGGTAAGATACTTGTAAATAGACTGCCTGGTCCAATAACTATTGCATCTGCTTCATTTATCTTTCTTATTGCTTCAGGGTAAGCGCTTGGAGGAGTTGGATCTAGGAATATGTTTTCAATGGGATAAATACTCTTTGAGATATTTGATTCTCCTTCAACAATCGAACCATCCTTTAGTTTGGCGCAAAGTTTGGTATTAAAAAGGGTTGAAGGCATAACATGTCCTCTTGCTGAGATTATCTTTTCAACCATATTAATTGCTTTTAAAAAATCTCCTGTTATTTCTGTAGCGGCAGCTAATAATATATTTCCTACAGGATGTCCTTCAAGGCCAGGTATGCCTTTGAATCTATATTGTAAAACAGCTCCAAGCAAGTCTTCTTGAAGTGAAAGTGCAGCCAAACAGTTTCTTATATCACCTGGAGGAAGAAAACCTAATTCTTTCCTTATGAATCCTGAAGATCCACCATCGTCAAAAGGTGTGACTATTGCAGTAAGATTAATTGGATAATATTTTAAGCCCCTAAGTACTGTAGATTGACCTGTTCCACCTCCTATTACTACTACTTGTGGTCTTTTTTTTAATTGTCTTTCTAGCCATAAGAGCTCTACGACATCTCTTCTTGAACCTATTTGCATAGGTTTAACAATTTGTTTTACCAATCCTCTAATAGAATATATTAGAGCTATAAAGCCTATTAAAAATAAAATAAGAGCAATTATCTGAATTGGTATTTTTGACGATATATCATGAATAAAGTAAGATAAACCTTTTATAAAGGCTCTTGTTATTGGAATTGCCTCTAATGATAATATTAAGCTTGTTACTATTAAGAGCAAGGAAAGCGCTCCTAGGAAAATCCATCTTTTTATTTTTAAGCCAGGCGTTAACCATCTAAGCCATTTTAAAGGTCTAAAGCTCATTTTTAGTTGTTTCTCCCAATTTTTAAATCTCTATGCCATTCAAAAATTTTAAAGCCTAAATTTCTATACTTTCTTGCTAATTCTCGGACTATTGTAACTGATCTATGTTCTCCACCCGTGCAACCAATTGCAATCGTTACGTTGCTTTTTCCCTCTTCCATACACTTTGGCAGAAAAAACAAGAGATACTGATCTAAAACCTTAAGAAAATTTTTTGTTACTTCTTGTGAAAGTATAAAATCTTCCACTGGCGCATCCATGCCTGTTAGATTTTTTAGGTGTTCTTCGTAAAATGGATTGGGCAAAAATCTTACATCGATAATCATATCTGCATCCATAGGTATACCATACTTAAATCCAAAAGAAAGCAGGGTTGTGTTAAAAGTTTGTTCTCCTTCAGTAGTAAAATAGGTTCTCAACCTTTCTTTTAACTGATTAACTTTCATATATGAGGTATCTATGACTATATCAGACATTTCTCTAATTGGAGAGAGTAGTTCCCTCTCCTTTATAATTCCAGCAGAAAGATAACCGCCTTCTTGAGATAGAGGATGACGCCTTCTTGTTTCTGAAAATCTTCTAATTAGAACTTCGTCACTAGCTTCGAGAAAGAGTGTAGTAATGTTGATTGGTTGTTCCTTTATCTTTTTCAAAATATTTTGTAGATCTGGAAAGAGGGTCTTCCCTCTGATATCTATAACTACTGCCATGCGAGAAATTGGGAACTTTGGGGAGAAAGAAAATCTTGTAAGTTCAGGCAGTAGAAATGGCGGCAAATTATCTATACAAAAAAAACCAAGGTCTTCTAAAACATGTAATGCTTGAGATTTACCTGCTCCTGATAGACCAGTTAAGATTATGAGCCATGGTCCAGCATTCATAGGGAGACCCTCTCCTTTAAAATTTCACTAATGACGTTAATACTTAGGATTATATCATTTTCATTTATTTCTTCTTTTTTTGGAGAATTTCCCTTTTTGTAACCTAATAAAGCCATCCCTGTTTCTTGGCTTACCAGACTCATCCACCTTGAATTAGAAAGAATTCCGGTGTCAATTGTTATAGGTTTAATATTGTATTTTATAAAGGCTTTCTTTGAAATTTCGATTAATTTATCAGAAAAGATGTGAGGTGAGCTAGACGTTTGATTTAAAATATCTATTTGACAATTTTCTTCTCTAGAAATTTTACCTATAAAGGATTTAAGATTGTTTAGGAGTTCGCTTCTTAGTTTTAGATCTGGCGATCTTAGATCGAGATTAAAATTTATCCTATTTGGGAAGACTCCCATAACTTTTGGTTCCATGTTAACTTCATATATACCCCCGAACAAATTATTTTCTTTCATTATCTTATAAAGCTGATTAGAAATCTTTGTAAAAGCATTTAAAGGCCCCTTTATTAGTTCAAATGGAGTGCAACAGGTATATTGTATTTGGCCTATAATAGATATCTTTAAAATAACTGGACCTTGTTGGTGTTTCACCATGCAAATTGGTATATTGTATTTGCTTAAAAAACCAGAGAAATCGCTCTCAAGTTCTAAAAAGGTATGTATATCATCTCTAAAGAATGTAGGGAAGCTGCTTGAAAGGCCAAGACTTCTTTTTATAATTTCATCCTGTAATAAAACGCCATTTTTGTCGGAAAGATATAAGTCTCTTTCATTTAATTCTCCTACAGCTCCCCTTGAACCAATACAACCTCTAGAAAACCTTGTTGGGGAAGTGCCTCTAAAGATTATTAACCCAACTGTCCTTTTAAGATAAAGGTTCTCCTCGACTAATTTATTAATAGCGCCAATTGCTACTACCATAGGAAGTGAGGAAGAGTATTTACCGCTAAATGGCATGGTGTCAAGATGAATACCAAGCAAAACTTTTTGAGCTAAGGGATCCTGATTATACGTTGCTATGAGATTTCCAATATTATCAGTTTTAACTTCGAAATTCTTTGGAAGTAACTTTAAAACGAAATCGATAGCTTTGTCTTCTTCTTCTGAATATACAGATCGAAAGACTTCATCTTTCTGCGAGCTAATCTCTGAAAATTCTTCAATTATTTTTTTAATGTCTATTGTTCTTGCCTCCTTATATTTTTATTCTTAATTTTAAAAACTTGTTTTAAAGGTAACAAAATAAAACTATATGTGATATATTATTTTTCTTAAATATTCTTGGCATTCTTGATCGCTTAATTTTAGATTGTTTTCCTTTGTAACATAAAATGCATCTTCAGCCCTACCTTCCCAAGTAGAAATTTTTGCAGTTTGAATGTAAAGTCCCAAAGCAGATAAAGTTTGTGTAAGTCTGTATAAAAGTCCATGCCTATCTTCAGCAACTATCTCTATAATTGTCGATTTAGGAGATATATTATTTAAGCAATTGACGTTAAAGAGTTTTACTGGGAATTCTATGTCTTTGTTTTTTTGCTTTAAGAGGTTGTATATATCCCTCTTTAAACTTAAAATATCTTGTAGATCTTTTTGAACAGAATGCGCTAGGAATTCAGGTATTGGTCTATTCTTATAAGTTGCCCAAATTTCGTTAATTACTACAGGAGGGTCAGTTGAGAACTTATATAATTCAGCAGTGTGTATGTCTAGATTGTGCGCGTAAAATACCGCTGCAATTTTCCATAAGAGCCCCTCAATTTCGTATGTAGCGATTGTTGTCTTGGAAAAATCCTTATTGATTGAATCTTCAAAATATACTTGAGGTGATTCGGTTTTTAATTTGGAAATAAGTTCTAGATGAAATGCAATAGTATCTTGTGGTATGTTCATCAAATAAGTGGCTGGTATATTATCAATAAATAAGTTGATTTCTTCTTTGTTAAGAAAGCTCTTTTTTATATTCTTCTTGAATATGTCACCAAAATTTGCTTTTGAAGTTGGCTTTATTAATTTTGATTGACTCTTTTTAAAAAGTTCATTTAGTTGATAAATTGATATTGGACTTGGTTTCTTTTTTGATAAGGAGTATAAATCTGCATAAGAGATAAGGTATAAATTTTTTAGTCTTTCTGCATCTGACACTAATTGGACAAACTCTTCGATGGTTTCGTGCCTGTGAAGATCTCTTAATCTGGAAATTCTGACCATTTGAAGATGATTTGCAATAATGAAAAAGACATTGTTTATGGTATTTTTATCTAATCTAGTCTTTTTTGCCCAATTAACAAATATTTTTGCACTTTCTATTTCATGATTAAGTGAATTTTTCAGTTTTGCTATATCGTGAAATAAAGCTGCTAGATACAAAATAAGAGGATCTGATAGAGAATTAAATATTTCTGCTATTTCCTGTCCAAAATCCCCTTTTTCAAACATTTCTAAAGTTTCAATCATTACCATTGTATGTTCACCGATGGTAAACTCGTGCATAGGATCTTCGGGTAAGGTAAGAAACATCTCTTTTGAATCAGGTATTAGTATTTCAAACAAACCAAGAGATTGTATCTTTCTTAAAATGGAGGCCTTATTTTTTCCGTTTTTTAGAATTTTTAGAAAAATATTCATAGTTTCATCGTTAGGTTTTAATTTATGTCGCTGTTTGATAAGCTCTTCTTCAAGATTTATTGCTAAATCGAGATCGTAGAGAGACTTGTACTCAAATGCCCTAAGAAAATCAAATTTAAAAATTTGAATAGGCGCATCATACTGGTATGTAATATTATTGCCTTTTATCGAAAAACAACTTGAAATTTGAAATCCTTCTTGGAGTATTTTTTTTATTCCCCTACTTGAAATTTCCGATATATTTTCAAGACAATAAATTAACTCTTTCATAAATTCTACAGAATTTTTATAACCTAAAAACTCTGCTAATCTTGGTTGATAAATCTTTGAGAGAAAATCTTGTCTTTTCCTAGCCATTATGTGCAATAGGATTCTTATTTTTCTAAGAAAACGATATGCTAACTCAAGTCTGTTTATGTCGTCTTTTTCCAAAACATACGTGTTTTCAACATCTTGAGCAATTGAACAGTTTGATAAGGCAAACCTACTTTGAAAAATCCATTTAAATGTATGGTAGTCCCTAAGTCCACCCCTACACTCTTTTAAATTAGGATTTAAAAGATATGGATTATCGCCGAACTTTTGGTAGGCTATTTCTCTTTCGGATAATTTTGCAAAAATGAATTCTACTAGATTTAGTCTATTCCAGAAATTTCTTTTAAACTCTTGAAATATATTATTGTTGCCCGATATGAAGTTAGAGTCCAGAAAGCTGGTTCTTGTAATATGATCAATGTGTTTTATCTCTGTAGTTCTAAAACTGTATCCAATTTCTAAGTCTATACCGAAAAATATGTCTGATAACAGTCTATAACCTCTTTTTAAAACGCTGTCTAAGAATGGGCTTTCTTCGTTTGAAGATAAAAATACTAAATCAATATCAGAATAGGGTGCCATTTCACACCTGCCAAAACCCCCAACGGCAGCTATACATATATCCTCTTCTGGTAGGCCTTCTTCTCTTGATTCCATTATGCAGATCTTCAGTATGTCTGAACAAACTTCTCTGTAAAGCTTGTTTAGGTAGTTTTCTACTTCAAGAGGATCAAGAAAGCCAGAAATTGTTCTTTCAAATAATATCTTTCGACCGTATAAAAGTCGGTCGCGTAAATGATATATTACGAAACTTTCTCTCTCTTTTTTATCTTTTTCATAATAAAAATCTAATTCCATTTGTTATATTTTATAATGGATTTAATAAAAAAAGATAGTTTTAAGTAAATCAATGCTAATAATGTTAGATCTTCAAGTTCGTCTTTGTTTTAGGTTGTTATTTGCAAATTTTTTGAACTATTATGAGTGACTAAAGAAATTAGATATAATATAATTAAAATAAAGTTTATAAATAAATTACAAAATTGGAGTTTGGCAAATAGTGAGCTTTGAAGATCAGTTAGAAACCCTTAGAGATGAGACCCAAAGAGAATATGCCAAGCTAGAAGAAGAGCTTGAAGCTTTAGAACTTGAAATTGAAAAGAGTATTGTGAAGCTCTATAATTCTATTTTTGGTGAAGTTGAAGACGATACTTATAATGATTTGTAAGTTTTAAAGAAGAGAATTTTATTTTGATATAATACAGATAATTGTTAAATTATTGTTACGCTCTTTCAAAATTTAAGGAGGTGAACCGTAGTGTTTTATCAAATTGTAGATTCATCTAGTCAAATAGGTAATTATGTCTTTGCTACTGAATTGCTTTCTTCTTTATTGAAAATTTACTACGGTGAACAGGATGGGGTTTTAACCTTTGATCCAGAACTTTTTATGGAAGAGAACAATTTTAGTGTACAAGATTCTGTTTATCTGCAAAATTGCAATGTGTATTCAGCAGATGATTTATCCCATGCTATCGCTAGAACCTCAAGGGTTTTAACTTTTAAGGTTATATATAAACTTTTAAGAGAAATAGAAAAAAATTCTGCTTGAATCTAAAGGAGGCATTATTGTGGCAGATATAAGAGTTTATGCGTTAAGTACGTGTCCGTATTGTAAAAAGGCCAAGGCTCTCTTAAAGGAGCTTGGTGCCAATTTTGAGGCTATTGATGTAGATTTGTTGCCAAAGGATGAACAAAATAAGATACTTGAAACAGTAAAAAAACTTGCTGATAAGTGTAATCCAAAGGTTAATCCTGGTTTTCCTACAATTGTTAAAGGCGAAACAATTATAGTAGGATTTAACGAAACTAAAATTAAAGAATTGGTATAAGTTATGGTACCTGTAACACCAGAAAAGCTTTTTGAAATATTGACAAAGTATGCGCATTCGAAAGGACAGGAGTTAAATAACGATAGAGAACATACTATGTCTATAATAAGGGGAATTTTAGAAAACGAAAAAAGAAACGGTTATAGGGGTTGTCCTTGTAGATTGAACTCTGGTGACAGAGAGAAGGATAAGGACATTATATGTCCATGCGTATATAAAGATAAAGATGTTGAAGAATATGGTTCATGCTATTGCGGCTTGTACGTTAGTCATGAGTGGAACCAAAATCCAGACAAAAGGGTAACTGTGCCAGAAAGGAGACCATTTGATAAACTTTTTGGATAGGAGCTTTATTTTTCTTGCTCTCTTTTTTGAAGGAAATTAAAAAATTCCATTCCTTCATTGATGGCTTCGCCGATTATTTTGTAGATGTCACCCATTAGCTGTTGAAATCTATATTGCGACTCAACTATTCTTCTGCCCTCAGGGATTGCTATTACTAGTTCGTGAAGCCTTTTTAAACTTTCTTTTTTCTCTTTATCCTCTTCTTTACCTGAAAGGATTTCTATTTCTATTTGAGTTCTTAAGGTAAAGAAATTCTTAATCATTTTATAAAGATTTTCGTCTTTTTTAACTAACTCAATTGATTTAAGCAGTTCATTATATTCTTGTGAATCCTTGATTGATTTGGCTAATTCGTGAGCTTTGTCATAAGGGTTTATCATCTTTTTGCCTCCAACTCCAAAAATCTTTCTAGTAATATTTTAGCATCTTTTGCTTGAGTTCCTGGAGTTTCTACTATTACTCTTCCTTTTATAGAATTTTTAATTAGACTCAATAAAAATGGTTCAATTGGTGGTCCAAAACCTTCGTTTAAAGATCTGTGTCTTATCTCTCCCTTGTTGTTGAATTCTATTTGGCTAAAATGTATATGAAATTCCCTATAACTCCTTAATTTTTTAAAAATTTCTGTAAAATTACTTTCGTGCGTAAATCCTCCTCTATTAACAGCGTATAGATGGGCAAAATCTAATGCCGGTAAAAGGACATCAGGGTTTGTTTCACATATTTCTATTATTTCATCAATACTTCCTAAACTAAGTTTTTTACCGTGGGTTTCTGGACAAAGCTTTATATTGTTTATTAGTTTTAAGTTGTTAAGGATAAGTTTTTTTAAGAAATTTTTAGATCTTTCTAATAAGAGCCTTCTTTCTTCACCTTTTGAACTACCTAGATGAAATACTATTCTATCTGCATTCATTAAATTTCCAAATTGTATAGTTTTTAGTAGGTATTCTTCGCTTTTTTTTAATATATCAGGATTACAACTTGCTGTATTTATGTAGTATGGTGCGTGAATACTGAGTTTTATACCCTCTTTTTTAAAGGATTCTCCTATTTTTATTGCTGTTTGTTCTTTTAATCTTATTCCGTGAGTAAGCGGATATTCAAATGCATAAAGTCCCATTTTCGATATATACCTTGCAGAATCTAGGGTTGACCTAAATCCAGATCTATAAAAGAATTCTTCGTTTCCAGCAGGGCCAAAGATTAGATTCATGTTAATTTATCAAATTTTTGTAAAATTACAACTCCTGAAACAATTAAACTTCCGCCAATGATCTGAAGAACGCTTAACCCCTCTTTAAGCCAAAAAAATGCAATGATTGAAGCTATGAACGGTTCCAAACAAGCTGTAATGCCTGCATTTGTAGGTGTTATTATCGAAACTCCTTTGAAGTATAAGAAGTAAGGGATTATTGTTGAAAATATTGAAAAATAGATTAATATAAACCATGTTAAAGTAGTTAGATTAAAAATTTTAGTATCAAATGGAGTAATGATATTAATGAAAACTGCTGCAAAGCCAGTAGAATAAAATATAAGTGTTAAAGGACTATATTTTTTTAAGGATTTTCTTCCATGAACACTTATAAATGCCATGCCTAATGCAGCAAGTATTCCAAAAAAGAATCCCTGAAATTTTAGAGATGTTTCAGTCATATTAACTACAAAACACGCGCCTCCAATTAAAGAAAGAACTATTGCAATTATTTTTGATATTGAAATGGGGTATCTTTCAAAGAAGTATAAATATAAAGCCATTAAAACAGGAGAGGTGTATTGAAGGAATACAGCTGTAGATACATTTGTGTACTTTATTGCTAATAGATAAAACAATTGCATAGTAGACATGCCAAATATACCCAAAATTAGAAAATATGAGATGTCAGATTTGTCTATAAATATATGTTTTTTGTTAAACACAGAAAGATATATAAGAAGCAAAATAAAGGACATTACAAGTCTTATCTTTACAAACAAAAGAGGGTCTATAGAACTATTAAATGCAAATTTTGCAACACAACCGCCAAAGCCCCATAAAGTAGCAGCACCTATGGTTAAGAAATAACCTATCAAATTTTTTTTCTCTAAATTAATTTTCAATTTAATTTTAAAATTTTAGCACAAAAACTATTTTACTAGTCTTTTAAATTAAAGTTATGCGATACGATTGTGTGATTTTTTAAAATAGTTACTTGTATCAAATGATAAATTAACTTTTTTGACAAGAAAATCAATGTATTAAAAATTGATTAATATTGATATATAATTATAGAAACAAAAAAAAACAAGGTGGTGCGGGATGGAAGAAAGTTTAACTAATGATTCTAAATATCAGCAAAGATTTCGTTATTTAGGTTTTTCTGTTGAAGATCTGCAGAGGATGGCAAAGTTTAGGCCTTATTTTGAAAAAAGGGCAGATAGTTTTGTTAAGAAGTTTTATGATCACATAACAAGTTTTTCAAATCTTAAAGAAATAATTGATAAAAATTCAACTATAGAAAGATTAAGTAAAACTATGAAAGATTATTTTATATCTCTTACTAGTCCTGTAATAGATGAAGAGTATTTTCAAAGAAGACTTTTTGTCGGCAAGAGACACCAGCTCATAGGTCTTTACCCTTCATGGTATCTGGGAGCATACAGACTGTATTTTGAGGAGATTTCCTCTATTGTTCATGAGGTAGAGAAAGATGAGGTTGAATTTGTAAAATCTTTTAGTGCATTTGTTAAGAGAATAATACTTGATATTCAATTAATCATCGATAATTATTTTGCTGAGCAGCTTGAACACATAATTAAAACTCAAGAACAGGTAGGAGAGGCAGTAAAAGTTGTAGAAAGCATTGCGGGCAGAACTAATATTCTTTCTTTGAATGCTAGTATTGAAGCAGCTCGAGCAGGTGAGGCTGGAAGAACTTTTGCAGTGGTTGCTAAGGAGGTAAGAAAACTTGCAGAGGATTCTTCAAGGTCTTCAAAAAAGATAATGGAGATGATTGACAAAAATATGCGTGAAATTAGACAAATAAAGTACCAAGAGGAGACGTCTTAGTTAGGGCTCTATTATATAAGTTCCTTTAATGGCTTCTAATATTGAAAACATATTAGATATCTTGCCTACTGCAAGCTTGTCCTTTACGTTGAAGAAATTTAGACAGGTGCCGCATACTAATATTTCAGAGCCCTTTTCATTTAACATTTTAATTTCTTTGAGACATTCAGAGTCTTTTAGAGTTAGGTAAACGCCAGCATTCATAAACGCGATGGTTTTTGGATGATCTTCAAAGTATAAAAGTGCATCAAAAAAGGCATTCATAAGATTTTTACCAAGTTCATCGTTTCCATGCCCTAGTTTGTTTGTCTTTACAAATACGCTCCATGGGACTTTGTCGGTAAGATATTCTAGTTTTGGTTCAGATAGATTTTCAATTTCTTCTTTACTTATTTTGCAGTAATATAAATTGTCTTTCTCTTCTACCTCAAAATGCATATTTTTATCTTTAGCAAGATTTTGAAGATTATCTCTTGAAGTTATGTTGTCAACAATAACAATAAGTTCTTTGTGTTCCTTTAACGCCTGCTTTGTTAAGACTACTGGTTTTGGACAAACCATTCCTCTACAATCGAGTTTAAACATATTTTCTCCTCTTCCTAAAATAATTTCATTTAGTTTATTATATCAAAGATTTTTTATTCAACTAAAGCTAGAATATGCGCCGTCGATCCTAAATTAAGATCTATTGCAAATATTTAAATTTTGTGGTTTAATTCATTTCAAGGGTTTTGGCTAAAACCTGATTGATAAAGAGGGGCAAGCCGCTCCTAATCAAAGATAGTACGGATAGCAAAGTGCAAGATGAGAAAGAAAATCTTGTAGCTTGTAAACAGGAGGACGTGAAAGAGATGTCGGGGTGTGGCGCAGCGGGAGCGCACCTGCTTTGGGAGCAGGGGGTCAGAGGTTCAAATCCTCTCACCCCGACCATGTTTTTTAATCGTAAGGAGATAGTAAAAATGTATTATTTATTGGGGAGGCATTTATGGCAGATATTAGAGTAAGCGCTAACTCAGCCGCAAAGTCTGTGGCAGGGGCTATTGCTGGAGCTATGAGGGAGAAAGGCAGGGTTGAAGTTCAAGCTATTGGCGCGGGTGCTGTAAACCAAGCTATAAAGGCGATAATAATAGCAAGGGGTTATCTTGCGCCAGGAGGAGTTGATGTCATTTGTATTCCATCCTTCACATATGTAAATGTGGATGGTGAGGAAAGAACTGCAATAAAACTAATTGTCGAGCCAAGATATTAGCTATATATTTTGAAAGGACGTGTTAAAAAATAGAACTTTCTAGTAATCAAGTATTGCTTGTAGTTTTGGGTTTTTCGATTTTTAACATAGTTATAATTATTTCGATGTTTATATTTATAAAGAGGTCATTTTCTGAGTTTGCATCCTTTAATCCGGCGGGAAGGACGCTTATTCAAAATAGAATTAAAGAACTGGAAGATAGACTTATGGCTGTTGAAAACAATTATAAGGTTTTAGCTAGTGATATAGAAAAGGCGTTTGTTAAATTAAGACATACCTTTCAGGGTGCAGGAATTGTTCGTTATGATGCCTTTGATAATATTAGTGGTATGTATTCTTTTTCTTTTGCCTTATTGGATGAAAGTAAGAATGGTATTATTATAACTTCTCTAATGGGCAGAGACTTTGCAAGGGT
This sequence comes from Thermodesulfobium sp., assembly GCF_053498235.1. Taxonomy (NCBI): domain Bacteria; kingdom Pseudomonadati; phylum Thermodesulfobiota; class Thermodesulfobiia; order Thermodesulfobiales; family Thermodesulfobiaceae; genus Thermodesulfobium; species Thermodesulfobium sp. The sequence continues at coordinate 35,394 of NZ_JBRCUV010000015.1, read as the reverse complement.
TTATGCCAAAGAGGTAGCAAACGGAAATGTTAATCTTGAGATTTCACCTGAGGAGAGAAAGGCTCTAGAAATAGCTATAAGTAAAATTAGCTAGGCTTTGAGGTGTTATGCCAAGGAGAATAAACGATGAAATTACATTTATGGTGGTACCTCATTCGGGGCATACTCCTTTTTCGTTTAAAATAAAATGGGGGGTTTTAGTTTTTTTTCTAGGCGCATTTTTTTTTAGCATCCTTTTTATAATTATGACTTTCTTTTTTGCTCTAAGCATAAATTCAAGATTATCTGATTATCAAGTTTTAAAAACGCAAAATGCACGTCAATCAGAAGAAATAAGGCAATTGAAGCTTGAATCGGATGCATTAAAAAAGGATCTTAATCGTCTTATTGATGAAGAAAGAGAGCTAAGAAAAAATCTTGGTATACCTGAAGTTCCTGATCAAAATTCAAAATCTAAATCAGATCAGACCTCTTCAGTTGAAGGGGTTAAACGAGAGAGTGCAAATGAACTTGGATTTTTTTTAAACTCACCACTGGATCCAAGATTTGTTAATATAAGAAACGATTTGTCTATGATTAGAACTCAACTTTCTTATAGAGAGAGAAGCTTTAACCAGATTTCTCAAATAGCTAGAAGAAAGCTAAATGAGTATGCTTCCTTCCCTACTGGTTTTCCAGCTGATGGCGTTATAACGTCTTATTTTGGTTATAGACCAGCTTTTGGAGATTTTCACCCTGGAATTGACGTAGCCTGTGCTTACGGTTCTCCTATATATGCTACTGGGGATGGGGTTGTAGTTTTTGCTGGGTGGTACTTATCTGGGTATGGTTTAACAGTAATTATCGATCATGGTAATGGATATGAAACTCTTTATGCTCATGATAGTGCTCTTGCAGTTAATGTTGGACAGAGAGTAAAAAAGGGTCAAGTAATTGCATATATAGGTTTAACGGGTTTTACGACGGGTCCACATGTTCATTATGAAGTACATCATTATGGTAGGGTGATAAATCCTATGTTAGTAATAGGAGCAAACCCTGCAGAGCTTTAAAGGAGGTATTTAATATGCTATTTAAGGTTAAAAAGGGAAGTAGCCCAGTGAGTCCAGATACAATTTTGAGCCATAAGAACGAATTTTCTGGGACTCTTAAAGGGGAGGGGAATGTTAGGATAGATTCACCGTTTGAAGGTGAAATTATTATTGATGGAGAGCTTTTTGTTGGTCAGGATGGAAAGATAAACGCAAACGTAAAAGCAAAAAAGGTTTCTGTTTTTGGAGAGATAAGGGGGAATATTGAAGCTATTGATGGTCTTATAATTCACAATACTGGAAAAGTTTATGGAGATGTTAAAGTTGGGGTATTATTCGTTGATGAGGGGGCTATACTTGAGGGCAAAAGCGAGATGTCAAGAGCCTGAAAGGTAAACTATATTTAATTGGCACTCCAATAGGAAATCTAAAGGATATAACCTACAGAGCCGTAGAAACTTTGAATTCCGTTGGCTCAATTTTTTGTGAGGATACACGAGTAAGCTTAAAACTTTTAAACTATTATGGAATAAAAAAGCCCGTTTATTCTTTTAATTCTCATAATTATCAAAGACAATCCGAAATTGTATTAAAAAAACTCGAAAGCGAATCAGTAGGTCTTATTACCGATGCTGGCATGCCTGGCATTTCCGATCCAGGCTCCTTTTTGGTTGATTTAGTTAGAAAGAATGATTACGAAGTGATTGTTATACCTGGCCCAAGTTCACTTACAGCTTCAATTGCACTATCAGGGTTTAAACCAAATCTATGGATTTTCACAGGTTTTTTCCCAAAGGACAAATCTAAAAGAACACAAATTATTAAAACATATTTATATTCGGGAAGTCATCTCCTTTTTTTTGAGTCTGCAAAAAGACTTTTTGATACGCTCTTGTGGATAAGGACTAACTTTAAAATTAATCCAAGAACGTGCGTGTTCAAAGAGATTACTAAAGTTCACGAAAAGGTTATTTGTTTTGAACTTTCTTCCTTTGAAAATGAAGTTGAACTAACTAATATCAGAGGGGAATTCGTAGTAGCGCTTGAATCAAGTGGCATATTTGTAGATAATGAAAAATTTTACGAATTAGCATTAGAACTAACTAAGATAGGGCTTGAGTCCTCAAGAGTATCTAAACTTCTTTCAAAATATTTGGGAATCAACAAGAACTGGCTTTATGAAAAGCTCTTACATAATTGATGTATGCTTTTATAAAAATAGCTGTAAGGTTATAATATCTATATAATTTAAAGGAGGACTATATGGCAAAATTTTTCTACATTACTACACCAATATATTATGTAAATGATAAGCCGCACATAGGTCATGCATATACTACTGTGGCATGCGACGTACTTGCAAGATTTAGAAGACTACAAGGCTTAGATGTATTTTTTCTAACAGGAACAGACGAACATGGAAAAAAGATACAAAAGGCTGCTGAAGAAAATCTTGCGGATCCAAAATCATACGTAGATCGATTTGCTAGGATCTTTCAAGATGCATGGCTTGCTCTAAATATCTCTAACGATGATTTTATTAGAACGACTCAAGATAGACATTATAAAGCTGTTGCTAAATTTTGGCAGATTGTTAAAAACAATGGTGATATATACAAAGGAAAGTATTCAGGATGGTATTGTGTACCATGTGAAACGTTCTTTTCCGACGAACAACTTGTAAATGGGAAATGTCCTGATTGTGGTAGAGAAGTAGAGTGGATGGAAGAGGAGTCCTACTTTTTTAGGCTCTCAAAATATACGCAACCACTTTTAGATTTATACAACGACAAGAAAAATTTTGTTATGCCAGATTTTAGGAGGAACGAAGTAATCCAATTTGTTAGTCAGGGTTTAAAGGATCTTTCTATATCACGAAGTAAATTCTCATGGGGGATAAAGGTTCCAGATGACCCGAAACATGTGATATACGTTTGGTTTGACGCTTTATTAAACTACCTCACAGCTGCGGGATTTGCTGAAGATGAGGAAAGGTTTAAAAGGATCTGGCCTGCAGACGTTCATGTTGTAGGTAAGGAAATTGTTCGTTTTCATGCAATAATCTGGCCTGCTATGTTAATGAGCGCAAATCTTCCTTTGCCAAAGATGGTTTTTGGTCATGGTTGGTGGACTATGGAAGGGGAAAAGATGTCAAAGTCTAAAGGGAATGTTGTTGATATATGGGCATTATCAAAAGAAGTAGGAGTAGATCCTATGAGATACTTTTTGATGAAAGCTGTGCCATTTGGACAGGATGGAGACTTTTCTTATAAGAATCTGAAAGAGATACTAAATTCTGATTTAGCAAATGACTTTGGTAACCTTCTAAATAGAACGGCATCAATGATTGAAAGGTACAATAACAGTATGTTAACTGAGGCAGATAAATTTTTTGATGGGGAAAATTATGTAAAATTAAGAGCAATATTTGATGGTATGAAAGAAAGAATAGAAAAATATTACGACAACCTATCTTTTAGCTTTGTGCTTGAAGAGATAATGACTTTGGTTAAGGGTGCTAATAAATTTTTGGATGAAACTGCTCCTTGGAGATGCTTTAAGGAGAATGGCTTTAATACACAAGTAGCAAGTGCTTTTTATCATGTTTTTGAAGTAATAAGACTCTGTGCAATTGCTTTATATCCATTTATGCCATCTATTTCAAGTGATGTTTTAAAACGACTTTCTGTAAAAGACAATCCTTCTTGGTCTGAATTTGAATGGGGACTTTTACCTTTACCGTGTAGAATTGAAAAGGGCGAACCTATTTTTAAGAGGCTTGAAAATTAATGTTTTTTGATAGTCACTTACATTTAGAGAGCGATTCCTTTGATCTAGATAGGGAAGCAGTTATAAAGAGGGCTTTTGATGGGCAAATATGTTTGATGGTCAATGTTGGCTCAGATTTAGAAACTTCACTTAAGTCTGTAGAATTATCAAAGAGTTATAGTGGAAGAATTTTTGCTGTAGTAGGATTTCACCCACACGAAGCTAAATTTTTCGATTCAAATTCTTATAAAGCTATAAAAGATTTGACCTCTTTAGAAAGTGTTTTGGCAATTGGTGAAATTGGTTTAGATTATCATTACAATTATTCCCCGAGAGACGTGCAAATTAACTGTTTTAAAAAACAGCTTTTATTAGCAAGAGAATTAGGTCTTCCGGTGGTAATCCACATGAGAGAGGCAACAAAGGATACCATATCTATATTAGAAGAGTTTAATGCTGAATCAATAGGCGGAGTATTTCATTGTTTTTCTGGCTCTGTGGATACGATGAAAAAGGTTGTTTCTATGAACTTTTTTATCTCTTTTGCAGGTCCAATAACCTTCTTAAACTCTCATAAATTGAGAGATGTAGTTAAAGAAACTCCAATTGAACGAATTTTGGTAGAAACCGATTCTCCCTATCTATCTCCTGTCCCATTTAGAGGGAAAAGAAATGAACCATTAAACGTTAGGGAGGTTGTAAAAGCTGTCTCAGAAATAAAAAAGATAGAATTAAATGATCTTAAATCCATTCTATGTACGAATTTGTTAAACGCTTTTCCTAAGTTAAAGCTTTTTAAAAATAATTGTCTTTTTGATTGTCTAAGTTAGTTAATATCGGTGATGTTTTAACATTTAAGGAGGTGTTTAAAGTTGAGACCAGCTTATGTTTCTGGATATTTTTATCCACTTAGAGAAAGCGATCTGTTGAAATTTATGTCTGAAGTAATTTTGGATATCCCAAAAAGAAAGGTAAGGGGAATAGTAGTACCTCACGCTGGGTATAACTTTTCTGGTTCTGTTGCAGGAAAGGTTTATTCTTCAATTGAGTGTCCTGATGTCTTTTTGCTTATTGGGCCAAAGCATTCAATGGACTCAGATGGCTTGTTTTTGTCTCAAACATCCTGGGCTACCCCTCTTGGTGAAGTTATGCCGGATAGAGATTTGGGGGAATCTCTACTTCACCATTGCGAATTCATTCATTTGAATGAGAGAGCCCATGCAAACGAACACTCCCTTGAAGTTCAGGTTCCTTTTATAAAGTATGTTTGTCCTAAGGCAAAAATCCTGCCAATTGTCGTTTCTACAACTTCGGAAGGCATTCTCTCTTCGACAGGTAAGTGTATTGCAAGCGTTTTAAAGGGATACAATAAGTCTGTTGTCTTGGTTATGAGCAGTGATTTAAACCATCATGAACCTCAGGAGATAACTATAGAAAAGGATAAAAAGGTAATTGACAAATTGATATCATTAGATCCAAGGGGACTACTTAAAACGGTTTATGAAGAAGACGTTTCGATGTGCGGAGCATGGTCTTGTTTTCTTGGTTTGACAATATTAAAGGAATTAGGTGTAAATAAAGCAGAACTTTTAGAACATAGGACTTCAGGGGATGTAAACAAAGACTATACTCAAGTAGTAGGCTACACTGGTATTCTGTATGAATAACTAAGAAAGTAAACAACTTAAGATAAATATGACTGATAAGCCCTGTATAGTACTAATAACTGTCCCAGAAAAGGATGCTATCTTTTTAGCAAGAAAACTAATTGAATCCAAGGTTGCTGCGTGTGTAAATATCTGTAGAAACGTAAAATCTATTTACGTTTGGAAGGGCGAAGTGGTAGAGGATTCGGAAGACTTGTTGATTGTAAAGAGTTTTACATCTTTGAAAGATAAATTGAAGGCATTAGTTATGAAAAATCATCCCTATGACACGCCAGAGATAATCTTTTTAAACGTAGAAGACGTTGAGGCGCGTTATTTAAATTGGATGAGAGAGGTCTTGACGACTTAATGGACTATTTTAGTGAATTTTTTTCTGATGTAGGACAATTGTCCTATCTTTTTTTTAGGTCTGTTGTTGCAATTTTAACTGCGAGATTTAGATTTTTTTTGTTTCTAGATCAGTGCTTTATGATAGGAGTCGAGTCAGTACCAATAGTATTTATTACATCTCTTTTTGTAGGAATGGTATTTGCCATTCAAACTGCTAGAGAGTTTGTATTCTACGGAGCAGGATCCGTTGTTGGGGGAGTTGTTGGGATTGCAATAATAAGAGAATTAGGTCCAATGATTACTGCAGTTGTTGTGGCTGGCAGAGTTGGTTCTGCTATGGCTGCTGAAATAGGAACTATGAAAGTTACTGAACAAATTGATGCCCTTTTGTCCATGTCAGTTGACCCAATTTTTTATCTTGTTGCTCCAAGAATTTTTGCATGCATGTTAATGCTTCCTCTTTTAACTGTAATTGCAAATTTAGCAGGGGTAGTAGGGGGATACTTTGTGGCTGTTTATTATGGTGGGGTTGTGCCTTCAACCTTCATTGAATCTATAAGATTTCTTGTTAAGGTTTGGGATATTGAAGCAAGTCTTATAAAGGCTATGATCTTTGGATGCGTTATATCCCTTATTGGAACATTTATAGGGTTAAGAACTAAGGCTGGAGCCAGAGGCGTTGGCAACTCTACAATGTTATCTGTTGTTATTTCTTTAATTTTAATTTTTGTTTTTAATTACTTTCTTTCTATGGTAATGTTTTCGCGATGATCAAATTTTCTAACGTCTCAAAGAGTTTTGGAGGCAAAACTGTTTTAGAGGACGTAAGTTTTTTTATACCAGAAGATAAAATAACAGTAATTATGGGACCATCAGGTTGTGGGAAGAGCACAATTTTAAGGCTTATGATAGGATTAATGAAGCCAGATGCTGGCAAAATTGAGATCATGAATAACGATATTACGAAAATTTCTGATAAAGAATTGTTTGAATTAAGGAAAAATATGGGTATGGTATTTCAAGCGGGAGCTCTTTTTGATTCATTGAACGTGATTGATAATGTGTCCTTTTTTCTTAAAGAACATAAATTAAAGTCTAAAGAGGAAATAAATTCTTTAGCAATTGAAGCATTGAGATTTGTAGGTTTAGAGGATAGTGCATATCTATATCCTTCTGAACTCTCTGGGGGAATGCAACGAAGGGTGGCTATTGCGAGAACAATAGTTTATCGACCGAAAATAGTTTTGTTTGATGAGCCAACTACTGGACTTGATCCTCACACAAGTAGAATTATTGAGGACCTGATAAAAAATCTTAGGGAACAGACAGGGGCTTTAATACTAATTGTTAGTCATGTATTTCAAACTGCATTTAGGTTAGCTGAAAGAATAATTTATTTAGATAACAAGAGGATATTATTTGATGGTAACCCTAGGGATTTCGTAGAACTTGATAATACATTTGTCAATACATTTTTAGGCCCAGAGGGAAAAAATATATTTTTCAATTATAATACTTAATAGAACTCAAACAGTTTTGAAGGGAGAGAGCTTTGGAAAAGGGTAGAGCGATAAAGGTTGGAATATTTGTTCTTGCTACGTTGATTTTGCTTGCTGGCTCTATTTTATGGTTTCAAAGCGATTTTCTAAAGCCTATGTATAAAGTAATTGCATATTTCCCGGATGTGAGTGGCCTTTCTGTTGATGCTCCTGTTTATTATATGGGCGTTAAGGTTGGTAGGATTAAAAGTATTTCTCCTACTTTGTACAAAGGGGTTGAAACTGTAATCTTGATAAATAAAGACGTTTTAATACCAAAGGGTTCGCATTTTTCAATAGGAACCTATGGTTTAGTAGGGGATAAGTTTGTAAGTATAACTCCACCTAAGTCTTTAACCAAGGAATATCTTTCTGATGGTGCTACAGTTATAGGTACCTCTCCACCTACTTACGATCAGATTCTAAATGAAACAAGCCTTTTATTGATAAGGGTTAGTGATCTTACAAAGGATCTTAACGATACCCTCTTAAATCCAGAATCAAAGGAATCGATAAAGAAGACCCTTTTCCTTGCCTCTTCTATTGCAACCAATATTGATAGGCTTACAAGGGTTTTAAGCGATTTGGCCTATAAGAATGAGTCTGATGTAACCGAGACTGTAAAGAATCTGAGAGGGTTTTCTGAATACCTTCTTGCAATCTCAAAGGATATTAACAAGGGAATATCTGATACAGAACTCTTTCCATCCATAAAAAGTGCCCTATTAAGCATTAATGAAGCTTCTAAAAATGTTGCAAACTTAGCTGCTAATTTAAATGACATTATAAAGGATAAAAAAACTAAAGAAGAGATAAAGCAAACAATTTCAAATGCGAGTGAAATTACAGAAAGATCAAAGAGAGTTTTAGATTATCTTGCTAATACAAAGATTGTCCCAGAAGTAAGGGTCTTTAGCGGTCCAGAAGATAAAAGGGAAGGTTCGTTTTTCGTGGATATATACCCACCTGGAGATAGATTTTATAGGCTTGGAGTAAGGGATTCTGGAGGTAAGACAAAGGTTGATGCTCAAGCAGGAGAAAAAATAAATGACAATTTAGACGTTCGCATTGGCTATATGAACTCTCACCTTGGAGCAGGTCTGGACGTTCATTATAATAGATTTGGCGTTGAAACCGAGGTTTACGATCCAAAGCGCACTACCCTTGACAGTATTCTGTCTTATTCTATTACAAAGGACTTAGATCTCTTAATGTATCTCAAGGACCTTACTAGAAGCGACAGAGAGGTTTTGGGTGGAATAAGATATAAATTCGACAACTGATTTTAATTTTTTGACATAAAAAGTCATTATTTAAAGTTAGCTTGAAGGGCGAATTTCATTTAAGTTCGCCTATATACCTAATCAAAGAAGTTAAACTCTTGATTTTGAGGTGATGTAGTGGATAAATTTTACGAAAAGATACCTTGTAGCACCTCAAATTTAGGCGCAGGCTATGATGTGCTTGGCCTTTCTTTGAAGTTGTTTTTAGAGATCGAGGCAAAAATTGGTTCTAGAGGGGTTTCAAACCTTTCAAGTAAACTCGAAAATTCCTTTTTAAATATCGAGTCCAAAGTTCACAAGATACTTTCAATAACAAAACCAATAGGTTTAAATTGGAGTATAAATAGCGATATTCCAATAGGCAAGGGTCTTGGTTCAAGTGCCTCTTTAATAGTTGGCATATTAAAGATCGTCTCAAGCGTTCACTCTATTAAGCTTAGCGATCAAGAATTAATTACTCTAGCATCCTCAATAGAGGGACATCCTGATAATGTATCTCCGACAATATTAGGGGGATTGACGATATCGTTCACAGATCCTGATGGCAATTTTAAAGCAGTAAAAACAACGATCAAAGATTTTCCTCAAGTTGTTGTGTTTGTTCCAGATTTTTCGCTTAAGACGGAAAAAGCAAGACAAGTTGTTCCCAACGAGGTAAAAATTTCAGATGCGATAAAAAATATTTCTCAAACTAACATTATATTAGAATCTTTATACAGTAAAAGATATGATATCATGCAGTATGCCATATATGATAGACTTCATGAGAATTATCGTGCCCACTTAATTCCTGGTTATGTAGATGTAAAGGAGAAAATTATGAACGATGGCGCTTATTTTGCTTCTTTATCTGGTGCAGGTCCATCTATATTCTCTTTTGTTCCAGCAAACTTTGATCCTGAAGGCCCCATTTTTAAATGGAAAGAATTTGGAATAAATGCAAAATATTATTTTTTAGATGTACATCTGGGATAAAAAATCTTTAGTGATATAATATATTATTTTATTTTTGGAGGTGGATGAGCTATTGCTAGTTGTTAAGAAGTTTGGAGGTACTTCTGTTGGAAGTCCAGAAAGGGTTAAACACGTTGCAGATATTATTAGAAGTTCTGTTCAAAAAGGCGACAAAGTAGTTGTAGTGGTTTCAGCGATGGGCGATTCCACCGATCAGCTTGTTTCTCTGGCAAGTAAGATTACAAGCAATCCTTCTCCGAGGGAGATGGATGTTTTGCTTTCTACTGGAGAACAGGTCTCTATAGCAATAATGGTAATGGCCCTCAACGAGATAGGCATAGATGCCATATCCTTTACCGGATGGCAAGCGAATATAAAGACAACTTGCGTGCACGAAAAAGCAAGAGTTTTATCAATAGATCCCAAGGCATTAATAGATGCTTTGGATAAGGGCAAAGTGCCTGTTATAGCAGGTTTTCAAGGTATTGCAGATGATAACTCTATAACTACTCTTGGTAGAGGTGGTTCAGATACAACGGCAGTTGCAGTTGCGGCTGCAATAAAAGCTGATCTGTGTGAGATATATACTGACGTAAAAGGGGTTTTTACAACAGATCCAAGAGTGGTAAAGGAAGCTAAGCAGATAATGACAGTTACATATGATGAAATGATGGAGCTTGCTATTTTGGGAGCAAAGGTTTTACACCCTAGATCTGTAGAACTTGCGAAGCACTATGGCGTAGTATTAAAAGTTCTTTCAAGTTTTGATGATTGTCCTGGTACAGAAATTAGGGAGGTTACTGATATGGAAAATAGGAACGTGGTAACGGGAATTGCTTTTGATGAAGATGTAGCAAAGGTTGGAATATTAAAGGTCCCTGATAGACCTGGGATAGCATATAAAATATTTGGCAGTCTTGCAAAGGAGAACATCAACGTTGATGTTATAGTACAATCTATTTCACCTGATACAAATTTTACTGAAATGGCATTTACTTTATCTTTAAAAGATTTACCTAAGGCCTTAAAAATTTTAGAGGGTGTTTCTAAGGAAATTGGTGCTCAAGGAGTTGTTTACGATGATAAAGTGGCAAAGGTTTCTATTGTTGGCGCTGGGATGGGTGATAGACCCGGAGTTGCTGCAACAATGTTTAAGGCATTGTTTGATGTGAATGTTAACCTACAAATGGTTTCGACTTCAGAAATCAAAATATCTTGCATAATTGCAAGAGAAGACGTTAAAAAGGCTGTTCAGTCCATCCACGATGCCTTTAACCTTGGAAAGGAGGGCTTAGCTTGTGAGTAAAACGATTGAAGAAATTAATGAAAAAATAGAAAAAAATGAGGTTGTAGTATTAACTGCCAAAGAGGCTTACGATCTTGTTAAGGAAGAGGGGGTAAAAAAAGCTGCAGAGAAGGTGGATATCGTTACTACTGGTACTTTTGGTGCTATGTGTTCCTCTGGAGTTTTTCTAAATTTTGGACATACTGAGCCTCCCTTAAAAATGGAGACTGTAAGCTTGAATTCTGTCCCAGCATATGGTTATATTGCTGCAGTTGACGCCTATCTCGGTGCCACAGCAAGGTCATCTGAGAATCCGGAATATGGTGGAGGACATGTGATCGAAGATCTTTTGTCTGGGAAGAGGATTAGACTTGAAGCTACAGGGGCAGGCACGGATTGTTATCCTAAAAAAGATATAGATACCAAGATAACTCTTGATCAAATAAATGAAGCTATAATGTTTAATCCAAGAAATTGTTACCAAAATTATGCCGCAGCGACCAATTCTTCTAGTACTAGACTATACACCTATATGGGGGCGCTTTTGCCTAGATATGGCAACGTTAATTACGCTACATGTGGAATGTGGTCACCTTTGCTGAAAGATCCAGAATATAGGACAATAGGTATTGGAACGAGGATATTTTTTGGCGGTGCGATAGGCTATATAGCGTGGCATGGAACTCAGCACAATTCTGCAAGGACAAGAGACGATAACAAGTTGCCTATTGGGCCTGCAGGGACTCTGGCGTTGATAGGTGATTTAAAATCTATGAACAAAAGATATGTGCGTGGGGCATACTTTGAGGGTTATGGGGTATCTTTGATGTTGGGGATTGGCATACCCATTCCTGTAATAGATGAAGATATGATGCACCAGTTATCTCTTGGAAATGAGGATATTAAAACTGTAATTGTAGATTATTCGGTTGCTTCACGTTCTAGACCGATTGTTAGAGAGGTTAGCTATCAGGAATTAAGAAGTGGTTTTGTTGAAATACATGGGAAAATGGTTCCAACAGGCTCGACCTCTTCTTGGGCATTGGCAAGGGAGATAGCTACGAATTTGAAGCAGATGATTTTGGGAAAAAGATTTTTCTTAAGTGAGCCAGTAGAAAAACTTCCTAGAGATAGGATAGTTAAACCATTGGAGGTTAGGAGAAAATGAGCTCAGAAAAGGTTAAAAAGAAATTAATATTAAGCTTTTCTCCTGAACTTGCTGAATTGCCAATTACTTATCACCTTGTAAAGGACTTCGATCTTGTAGTTAATATTCTTAGAGCGCAGATATCTCCGGAAAAAGAAGGCAGATTGATGCTTGAGATTGAGGGTGAAAGAGGAAAGCTCGAAAGAGGTATAAGTTATCTACAGAGCAACAAAATTAGAGTAGATTCTCTTGAGAAAGAACTCTTTCACGATAAAGAGCTTTGTGTAAATTGTGGACTTTGCGTTGGAGTATGCGCAAGTAGGGCACTGATATTAGATGAGAATGATGAGCTTAGATTTATAAAAGAAAAGTGTGTAATGTGCGGGATATGTGTTAAAGTATGTCCAAGAAGGGCTTTTAAAATTGAGTTGTAATTATTTATTGAACTTATCTTTAAAAATTCGATAAATTTTGTTATAATTTAATATCTTTAAAAGTCGACACTCTCTTAAAAGTTTGGGGAGTAGCCAAGCGGTAAGGCACTGGCCTTTGGAGCCAGCATTCGGTGGTTCGAATCCACCCTCCCCAGCCACCCATTTTAAATATAAAATAGAAAATTCAAGGGGGAAAAAATGATTTACACAGTAACCTTAAATCCAGCTCTTGACAGACAAATATGGGTTGAGGATATAAAATATGATGAATCAAATAGAATTATAAAAGAGGCTACCTACGCTGGCGGGAAAGGCATAGATGTTTCAAGAGTGCTTGCAAATTTTGGAGCCGATAACGTTGCTTTAGGTTTTGTTGGTGGTTTTTCGGGAGAGGAGCTTGAAGGTAGACTGCTTAACGATGGAGTAAGGTGTAATTTTACTTATATTTCTGCTAATACAAGAACCAATATAATCCTGAATGACGAAAAAACCAAATCACAAACTCTCTTTAACGCTATAGGGCCGGAGGTACAGCCACAAGATTTGATGAGGCTTATAAAACAGATCCAAAATTTACCTAATCCTGAATATATTATAATCAGCGGTAGCTTACCGGTTGGGGTTCAACCAGCTTTTTATAACAAGCTGATAGATACATCTAAAGAAGTTGGCGCTATAGTAGTTTTTGATACCGATGGCAGAGCTATGAAAGTCGGTCTTTCAAGTAAACCTCATATAATAAAACCAAATATTCACGAATTAGAAAGATTGGTTGATAAAAAACTTAAAGACATAAATGAAATTGCTCAAGAAGCAAGAGCTATCTGTAATAGAGGAATCAATATAGTGTTAGTATCTATGGGGGCAAAGGGGATGTTATGCGTTAGTTCTAAGGAAGAATATTGGGCATGTCCACCTCCAGTTGAGGTGCAAAACACTATAGGTGCAGGCGATTCATCGGTTGCGGGTTTCGTTTTGGCATTAAAGGAAGGTAAAAGCCTAAAGGATGCTCTTGCTTTTGCTGTTGCAGCTGGTACGGCTACCACTACTAGACCAGGTACTGCTGTTTGTCTGCCTGAAGATGTTGAGCTTATTTACAAGAATGTAACCTTTAGGGACATTGCTTAGGCTTGATAAATAATATTCATTAAATACTACTATGTTAAAATATCTTGTGGGAGAGTATGTGTCCTGGTGGATGCCGTGGCCTTCAAAGCCATTGTGGAGCCTAAAAACTCCTGGTGGGTTCGATTCCCTCACTCTCCCGCCAAAAATTAGATGCGAGTGGTGAATTGCGAGATTTTATTTTAGGAACTGCTGGACATATAGATCACGGCAAAACTGAATTAATTGCCAGATTGACAGGCAGAAGGACTGAACGTTTTCCTGAAGAAAGAATCAGGGGCATGACTATTGATATTGGTTTTTCAAGCTTAAAACTACCAAGCGGAAAAATATTGGGGATAGTTGATGTTCCAGGTCATGAGCGCTTTATTGAGAATATGCTTGTTGGTTCTGCAGGTATTGACCTTGCCCTTTTGGTAATTGCAGCTGATGAGGGTATAAAGGAGCAAACAATAGAACATTTTGAAATATTAAGGCTTTTAGAAATCAAAGACGGATTGATAGTCATTACTAAAAAGGATTTAGTTGATAATGAGCTTTTGGAATATCTCAAGGAAGAAGTAAAAGATTTTGTAAAGGATAGTTTTCTTGAAGACAAACCTATAATTTGTGCGTCTTCTGTAACTGGAGAAGGACTAGAAGAAATAATCAAGATTTTAAATGAGAAAGTGGAGGCGCTTTATTCAAAATATTATGATGATATCGACAAGCCGTTCAGACTTTTTATAGACAGAAAGTTTAAAATTAAAGGATTCGGACTTGTTTTGACCGGTACTGTTTACTCAGGGAGTGTGAGGATAGGGGACTCATTAGAAATTTTACCCTTTAAAGAACCTGTGCGAGTAAAAAATCTTGAAAGTCATTTCCAAAGAGTAGAAGAAGGCCATGCTGGAATGAGATTGGCAGTAAATATTAATACTGCAATTGACGAAAACTTTATAACAAGAGGCAAAGTACTGGTTGAAAGAAATTACTATTCAGAGTCAACTAAATTCGTAGGTTTCTTAAGAGTTTTGGATTCGTATAAGAATTTAAAAAATAATAAAAGAGTTCACCTGTATGTAGGATCTTCTTCAAGTGTTTGTAGACTCTCCTTTGACGAGGAGTTTTTGAAAAGTGAAAATAAAGATTCATATATTGTAAAACTTTCTTGTGAAACTCCAATTTGTGCCGTTAGAGGAGACAAATTTATTTTAAGAGATCCTTCGGCTAAAAGGACGCTTGGGGGAGGAATCATACTGGATAATGAACAAGTTAGGTTGAAAGATCTATCTAAATACGTTAACGATAAAATAATTTTTGATAAAGGCGATTTGAGATTAAGCATTGCCCAGATAGTAGAAAGGAAAGGTATTATAGAACTTTCTGAACTTGCAAGAAAGATAAACTATAAAGTTGAACTCGTTAAAAAGTTTGCCTCTGAAAGCGTTTTAAATGTGTTTGAAAACGAAGGAAGGATATATTTCTTTAGTAATAGTTATCAAAGAGATTTACTTGAAAAGCTAAAGGGTATTATATTTGAAATAGAATCTAAGAATCCATTTCAAACTCAAATACCAAAGGAAGAAATACTAAAAAAGTTAGATTCTCCGATTGCTCAAAATATTATTGAAAGATATGCTGGTGAGAAAGGATATATAATTGACAAAACATATTTAATTAAAGAAAGAATTTCCGATGAGGTTCTCTCTTTGGTTGATCAAGTTGAAAAAGATATTAAAAATTTGGGATTTTTAGTTTTACCTCTTGATGAGTTAAGTCAGAAATATGAAGATAAAAAAGCTTTTAATAGCGCAATAGCGACTCTTAAGAGATCACAAAAGATCGTATCTATTTCTATTTCTCCAGAAATATATATACACTCTTCAAATTTAGAAAGATTAGTCAATTTATTACAAGAGTTTTTTCAAAAGAAAAGTGAGTTAAGCGTTTCAGATTTTAAAGACCTTACTAATACTACAAGAAAGTTTTCTATACCTCTCTTAGAGTTTTGTGACAGGATGAACTTTACCAAGAGAATAGGAAATATTAGACAAAAGGGAAAGAAACTATAGGTGTTAAACAATCTTGATTTAGATATCGAAAGACTGCACAGATCTTTTTGGGCTCTTTTAAAACGATTTAGAAGATTACTATTTGTGTCAGCCTTTCTAATAGGTCTTGGAGCTGTAATAACCTACTTTTTTATACCTTACTTTATGGAATACATCTCTAAACCTGTAGGCAAGCTTATATTTCTAACTCCTATAGAAGCATTTATGACTCAAATGAAAATATGTTTGATTGGCGGAATATATCTAGCTTGGCCTTATATAATTTTTTATTTTGCAAAAAACTTTATATTGCCTACAAAGATTATTTCAAAAAGGATGTTGTGGCTTGGAATTACGAGCGCTGTTTTGTTATTTTATACAGGTTCTTGTTTTGCTTTTTTTGTCATTTTCCCTGTTGGAATTAGATTTCTCTTAAGTTTTGGCGCACCAGAAATTCAGCCGTTGTTTTCTATAGGGAAATACGTTTCTTTTGTTACTATGTTTGTGTTTGTTTTTGGTTTGCTTTTTGAAATGCCGATAGTGCTTTTGTCTTTGGTCAGACTTGGTATAATAAATTCAAAACAACTAGCTTCTCAAAGAAAAAGGGCAATACTAGGCTTTTTTATACTTGCAATGTTGGTTAGCCCAAGCACTGATGTTTTTACGCAATGTACTATGGCAATTCCTCTTATTGTACTTTATGAAATAAGTATTTGGATAGCAAGGTTATGGAAAAGATAGATTTATCCATAGCTATTTTGTCCGGCGGTAAAAGTTCTAGAATGGGCCAAGAGAAATCTCTAATTGAACTTGAAGGTAAAACTATGATTGAGAGAATTATTGAAGAATTTTTTGCCATCTCTGATGATATCTTTTTAGTTACTAACAGACAAGAACTTTATTCTTTTTTAGATGTTAAAAAATTTCCGGATATATATAAAGGCTTTGGCCCATTAGGTGGAATTCATAGCGCTCTTAAACATTCAAAAAATCAAAAAGTTCTTGTTTTAAGTTGTGATATGCCATTTGTAAAAAGGGATTTTGCTTTATATTTATTTAAGAAATCAGACAACTATGACGTTACTGTTCCTATTTATAGAGGTTCTTATGAGCCACTTTTTGCTATATATGATAAAAAGATCGTCAACATTATAGAAGGTTACCTTAAAAGAAATGAACGAAAGATAATTTCTTTCTATCCTGATGTGAAAGTAAATGAAGTAATAGAAGAAGAAATTTCAAATAATTTCAACTGTGAAATCTTATTTTTTAATGTGAATACTCCATCTGATTTTGAATATGCTAAGCAACTTTTGAAGCTTAGACTAAGTATTTCGCCCTTAGAGAGAATTGATATCATTAGCTATAGGGACGGTGTAATTGAAAAATCAAAAATATTTGTTCCATGTGAAGAAGAGATAAACATTTACGTTAATAACGACTTTTTTATCTCTTCAAGACTGTCTTCAACTCACTTATATGAATATATAAAGGGTTTTTTGTTTAGTGAAGGCGTGGTGTCCTCTAAGGATGATATAAAAGACATCAAAATAATAAATAATGATATTTTTGTAGAGTTAGCATATCCTTTTAAAAAACAAGATATGGTTTTAACATCGGGTTGTTTTGGTGGTAAATCTTTTAGAAAAATGAAGAAACAAAACTTGCCCATTGTGAAAAGCGACCTTAAGGTAAGTTTGGAGACGATCTTTAAGAGATTAAGAGACTTTTTGCATACAAATAACCTTTACAGAATAAGTGGAGGAATACACGCCGCTGCTTTATCAACAAAGGATTCCCTTTTATTTCTTTGCGAGGATATAGGCAGACACAATGCTGTTGACAAGGCAATTGGTTGGGCGTTGGATAAAGGTATTTGTGATATCTTTTTGATTGTAACTGGTAGGGTTTCTTCTGAAATGGCTATGAAGGCTATCTATTTTGGTATTCCTATTATTGTTTCTATGACTGCTGCCTCAAACGTAGCAGTGGACTTTTGCAATTTTTCTAATGTTACTCTAATTGGTTATGCTAAAATGAATAGTTGTAAAATATATACAAATAGAGAAAGAATTTTGGAGGTGTTTTAGATGATTGGTACCCAGGAGTTAGTTATCGTTTTGGTAATAGCCCTAATTTTGTTTGGGCCAAGTAGATTACCAGAATTAGGCAATTCTGTAGGTAAGGCTATAAAGTCATTTAAAGAAGGGATGGACGAGGTTACTCAAGAGCCCAAGAAAGAAGAGAAGAAAGAAGCTACAGAAATTAGCGCAAAGGTTGAAGAGAACGAAAAGAAATAAAAGTATACTAATGCAATCTTAAAACAAAGTTAATTGCAAATGCTATAGCTATAATTAATGAAACAAGGTTTATATCGCTAAACTTACCTGTAAGGATTTTTATTGAAATATAGGATATAAAACCAGCTGCAAGTCCGTTTGCGATTGAGAAGGAAAGAGGCATAAGTATAATTGTCATAAATGCAGGGAAACTTTCTGTCAAATCTGAAAAATCTATCCTGTGAATTTCTGAAAACATTAATGTGCCTACCATTATTAATGCTGGTGATGTAGCAATCGCTGGTACAATCCCTATAAGGGGAGTAAAGATAGTAGCAAGGGCGAAGCACAATGCAACAACTAACGCTGTAAGACCTGTTCGTCCACCCTCTGCTATGCCAGCAGCGCTTTCTATATAAGAAGTAACTGTAGATGTGCCAAGCATGGCGCTTATCATGGTTCCGGTTGAATCTGAGACAAGTGCCTTATTCAGGTTAGGTATATTACCATCTTGATCTATTATTTTGCCCTTTGTAGTAAGCCCTATTAACGTTCCCATATTATCAAAGAGTTCTACTATTGAAAACGTAAATATAATTCCTATTATTCCGTAATGAATTGCACCTATCAAGTTCATCTTTAATAAGGTATTTGATATGTTCGGGATTGAAAAAGAAATTAGGTCGGTGGGTGAGGTTGGTATTTTCGTAATACCGAATAACATTGATAAAACGGTTGTAAAAAGAATTCCGATTAAAATTGCACCTTTTATTCCTCTGCTCATAAGAGCTGCGGTAATTATGAGTCCAAACGAAGCGATAAGAACTTCTGGAGACACTAAATGTCCGAAGGATACAAGCGTATCTTTGTTTTCTACTATTATGCCTGCATTCTTGAAACCTATAAGGGCAATGAAGAGCCCTATACCAACTGCTATAGAAGTTCTTAGAACTGAAGGAATCCCCATAAATATTGCTTTTCTAATATTTGTGACGCTTAGTATGAAAAAAAATACTCCTGAGATGAAGACTGCTCCAAGAGCTGTTTCCCAGGGAAGTCCCATTCCAATAACTACAGTGTAAGTAAAGAAGGCGTTTAGTCCCATTCCCGGAGCTACAGCAATAGGTAAGTTTGCCCATAACCCCATTAGTACAGTCGCAATTATTGTGGAATAGATAGTAGCTCCTATTGCGGCTTCCTTTGGTATTCCCGCTTGAGAAAGTATAGAGGGGTTTACAAATATAATGTAAGAAAGTGTGACAAAGGTAGTAAGCCCAGCAACAATTTCAGTTCTAACGTTTGTTTTTCTTGAATTTAGATGAAATACCTTTTCAAGTATCTTTGATAACAACTCACACCTCGAAACAAAAGTTTTTTTAATTTTTTATATTTTAAATATATTATCATAAAATATAGAGTTGTATTATTATTTATTATGATTATTTGCTTTAGTGAAATACAATTTTACCCTAGTACTTTATGAAAGGTTTGGAGGTATGCTAATTTGCTAAGAAACGATATAAGAAATGTTGCGATAATAGCGCATGTAGATCACGGTAAAACTACTTTAGTTGATGCGATGTTAAAACAAAGCGGGATTTTTAGGGCTAACGAGATTGTCGGTGAAAGAATTCTTGATTCAAACGAACTTGAAAGGGAGAGAGGAATAACAATATTATCTAAAAATACGTCAATTTTTTATAATGGGGTAAAGATAAACATCGTAGATACTCCAGGGCATGCTGATTTTGGAGCTGAAGTTGAAAGAATTTTGAATATGGTGGACGGGGTTTTACTTCTAGTTGATGCTTTCGAGGGGCCAATGCCTCAAACTAAATATGTATTAAGAAAAGCATTAGAACAAAATTTAAAACCTATAGTTGTAATAAATAAAATAGACAGGCCAGATCAGAGAGTTAATGAAGTATTAGATGAGGTTCTTGAACTCTTTATAGACTTAAATGCTCCAGAAGCGTTTTTGGATTTTCCAGTTGTTTATACTTCAGCAAAGCAAGGAATTGCAAAGTTATCAATGGACGAAGATAGTTCGAACTTAGTCCCTCTCTTTGATACTCTTCTTAAAGAGATACCCATGCCAGAAGGTGACAATAATGCGCCCTTTCAAGTACTCGTAACTACCTTAGATCATGATGAGTATATTGGTAGAATTGCTATTGGTAGGGTAATGAGAGGAAAGATATTAAATAAACAAAACGTTTTGGTTTTAAATGGGCATGAAGAAAGGAAGGCTAAAATTAGTAAATTATTTACTTACAATGGTCTTAAAAGAATGGAAATTCAAGAGGCAATGTTTGGTGATATTATTGCAGTTTGTGGTATTGATGATATTAAAATAGGTGAAACAATTGCCGATCCTAATGAGCCTGAGATTTTGCCCGGTATTTATATTGATGAACCAACTGTTTCTATGATCTTTTCGGTTAACAATAGTCCTTTTGCTGGAAAAGAAGGTGAGTTCGTAACTTCTCGGCATCTAAAAGAAAGGCTTTTTAAAGAACTTCAAACCAATCTTAGTTTGAGAGTAAATCTAACCGATTCTACCGATTCGTTTGAGGTGTGCGGTAGAGGAGAGCTTCATCTTTCTATATTAATAGAAACAATGAGGAGGGAGGGCTATGAATTCCAAGTTGAAAGGCCAAAGGTAATAGATAAGATAATTAACAATGAAAAGTGTGAGCCGATGGAATTTCTAACTGTTGATGTGCCCAGAGAATATATGGGAACAGTTATGGATATTCTGGGAAGAAGAAGGGCAGAACTAACTAACATGATAGAATTAGCAGGTTATATAAGACTTGAATTTGTTGTGCCATCTAGAGGACTTATCGGATTTAGATCAATGTTTTTAACTAGCACAAAGGGCACAGGAATTATGCATCACGTTTTTCATGGTTACGCACCTTACAAGGGAGATGTTTTACAAAGACAAAATGGCGTTTTGGTTTCTATGGAGACTGGTCAAGTTACTTCGTATGCATTGTCAAATCTAGAAGATAGAGGGATCTTGTTCGTTCTTCCAGGTACAGAGGTGTACAAGGGGATGATTATCGGAGAAAATTCTAAAGAAGTGGATTTGTGGGTAAATCCATGCAAAAGGAAGCATCTTACTAATATTCGTTCGGCTACCAGCGAGGAAGCTATTAGACTTGATACGCCAAAAATTTTTAGTTTGGAGCAAGCCTTAGAATATATTAATGATGATGAATTAGTAGAAATAACTCCAAAAAGTATTAGATTGAGAAAAAAGTTTCTTAATAGAAACCCGAGAATGAATTAATTTATTTGTTTTTAGGGAGAGATTACAAATGAAACCATGGTTAGAGATTGATCTAGATGCAATTTTATCAAATTACAGGATAATAAAGAATTATGTGAAAAAGGATCTGATACCGGTTATAAAAAGCAATGCATATGGAATGGGACTTATACCTGTTGCCAATGCTTTAAAAGACGTCACAAATCTAATTGCTATAGGTGACGTAGAAGAGGCTCAAACGCTTAGACGTTCTGGGTTTAAGGGAGATCTGCTTTTAATAGTACCCATTTTTTCTCGAGAAGAAGCAGAGCTTTGTGTCCAATATGACATTTTTGCTGCTGTGGATTCATTTGAAATGGTTTCGCTATTATCTGATATAGCAAAAAAAAGTGCTAAAACTGTTGGAATTCATGTTAAGGTTGATATAGGGATGCATAGGTTTGGGGTTAAACCAGAGGAATTAGATAGTTTCATAGAAGAGATCAGCTATTTGCCAAATATAAAGCTAATGGGTATTTTTTCTCATTTTCCACTTGGATTAAATCTTATTACCGAAGAACAACTCATTTTATTTGATAGGATCTCTTCGAAATATAAGGATTTAATTATTCATTTGCCAAATTCTCAAAATACTGTTGAAAATTTTGAGTCTACAAAGTTTATTTCAAGATGTGGCCTACTAATTTATGGAGCTCTACCTTCAGATGTAAAAAATATTACTTTAAAAAATATTCTAAAATTAAAAGCTAACATTGTAAAAATTCATGATATAAGTGCTGGGCAAAGTTGGTCTTATGGATACTCTTATACGGCACACAAAGATTCAAAAATTGCAGTTATTTCAATTGGTTATGCTGATGGTTTAAAAAGGGCGCTCTCAAACAAATGGAACGCAAAGGTAAAGGGAAATATATGCCCTTTAAGAGGGACTATTAATATGAATTTTTCCTTTGTTGATATTACTGGTGTTAGCAATGCTCAGGTTGGTGATGAGGTTATTTTGCTTGACGAAGATTTGAAAATAGAGGATATGGCTAAAGCAGTTGATACAGTGCCGCATGAAATCCTTGTGTCTTTTAGGGAAAGCATGAAGCGAATTTATGTCTAAATAGAAACTATATTTGAATTACTTATTTCTATTTTCTCATAAAAAGAACTCATATAAAGTAGTTGACATAATGGGAATATAATTATAAAATTTCGATAATTTTAAGTTAGAGAGGAAGGGGTGTGCTATAGTGAAGAGGTTTGGATTTTATGGTTTGTTTTTCGTTCTGATTGTGGTTGGCGCTTTTTTAATTGCGGGGTGTGCAGGACAGCAAAATAAACCTGCAGGTGAATCTAACGTTATTAAGATTGGTTTTGCAGCTCCTCTAAGTGGTTCTCAGGCTGAAATGGGAACCTATCTTAAAAATGGTGCGCTTATGGCCATTGATAAGATAAACGCTAAGGGGGGCATCAATGGCAAAAAGCTTGAATTAGTTGCGATGGATGATAAGGCTGATCCTAAGGAGGCAGTTTCTGTTGCACAAAAATTTGCTGCAGATCCATCAATAGTAGCGGTTATTGGCCATCTTAATTCTGGGGCTTCTATTCCTGCTTCTGCAATTTACCATCAAGCAGGTTTAGTTATGGTTTCTCCATCTTCAACCAATCCTAAACTTACTGAACAAGGATTTAATAACGTATTTAGAGTTTGTACTACTGATGCCATGCAAGGTCCATTTGCTGCAAAATTTGTAAAGGATAAACTGAAGAAGGATACAGCAGTTGTTTTGGATGATAAAACTGCATACGGACAGGGATTGGCTGATGAATTTGCTAAGGCCTTTCAAGCTGATGGCGGAAAGGTATTGATGAGAGAAGGTATAAACCAGGGAGACAAAGATTTTACTGCACTTTTGACAAAAATAAAATCTGTTAATCCGCAAGTTATTTATTTTGGTGGGATGTATCCTGAAGCAGGTCAAATGGTTAAGCAGATGAAGTCTTTGGGTATGAATAAAATAGATTTTGTGAGCGGTGACGGTGTAGAGGATCCAGCTTTTATAAAAATTGCAGGCGCAGATGCTAATGGCACTTATGCGAGTAACGTTGGCCCTGCAATTGAAAAAGTTCCTGGATCAAAGGAATTTATTGATGAGTATACGAAAAAGTTCGGAAATCCTCCTGGACCATATGCCCTTTTTGGTTACGATGCAGCACTTGCAGTGATTACTGCTCTTGAAAAGGCACCAAAACCGGATAGAGCAGATGTTTTGAAAGTTATGCCCACTGTAAGCTTTGAGGGAATGCTTGGAAAGACCTCTTTTGACAGTAAGGGAGATACCACAAATAAGATTCTTACGATGTTTGTTGTTAAGGATGAAAAGTGGCAACCTGTTGATTAGAAGAACTAGTTAATTTTTTAAAAGATGGCGAATTGATTCGCCATCTTTTTTTTTACTTAAAAAATAGTTAGAATTAGGTAAAAACTTATTGCAGCAGGTGAAATTAATATTGATTAGAATTGATGTAAATAGACTTAATGAAGGTCAAAAATTAAGTTCTCCAGTGCTTGATTCAAGAGGAAGGTTACTCATTGGCGAGGGCGTTCCTTTAGATTCTCGTATGATCAAGCACCTCAGAGAACTGGGTTTGCAATTTGTTCCTATTGCAGTTCCTGGATATGAAGATATAACTCCACTTGAAGCGATATCTAGAAAAGTTGAAATGTTTATGAAAAAGGAGGCTAATGAAATAATTAGAGCTGCAAGAAAAACTGCTATTATAAATCCTGAAAGGATTATAAATGCAGTTGACTATGTCATAAACGATATGCTTGCAAAGAGTAAGACTGGGATAGTTGTTGATGATCTTAGAACTAATAAAGAGTTTATATTCAATCACCTTACAAGGGTTTGTATCTATGCTGGCATATTAGGAACTGCTTTAGGCTTAAATGACTTAAGGCTTAGAACACTTATGATTATTGCATACTTGCATGATGTAGGGTTGGCACTAATTGATGATGAAAACGTATTAAATGGAAGTTATATTACAGATATCCCAAGTTATAAAATTAAAGAACATCCAAAACTTGGAAGAGATTTGTGCAATAGAGCAGGATTTCCTTTTATTGTTAACCAATCAATTTATCAGCATCATGAAAGACTTGATGGTAAAGGTTATCCGCGAGGAATATCCGGTAAAGATATAACGTTTTACGCAAAAATAGTTTCTGTTGTAGATGTCTATGATATACTTACCTCACCTTTACCGAACAGAAAACCCTTTTTGCCTAACGAAGCAATAGAATTTGTTATGGCATTAAGCGATAGCGCTTTTGATAAAGATGTATTAAGGGTTTTTTTAAAAAAGGTGGTTCCATATCCACCAGGAACACTTGTTTTACTTTCAGACAATCAAATCTGCGTGGTAAAGGAATGCAATAACAATTTACCATTAAGGCCAATTTTAAAAACTTATGCATATCTTGACAACAAACAGGTGAAGTATGTTGAAGAACCAAGAGTGATAGATCTAAAAGAACATCTAAATCTTACAATTGTAGGACTTATCGATAGCTCAGGGAAAATTATTGATTATGAGGCTTCAAATATTTCAAACAAATTAAGGGATTATGATGAATTTTCAACTGAGAATAATGAATCTGATAAAAAAAATCAAAAGAAAAAGATTTTAAGGTTCAAAAGAAGCATAAAGTTAATTGATAAAAATAAACGTTGACTGGATATTTTTTAATTTTACTAGAAATGTTTCTAAAAATTTATAAACATAAATTTATTTATCCTTAGAATTGATCCGACTTATAATTAAAGATGTTATAATTCAATATAAAATATATAATATAAATAATACTTATGAGTTATAAAAAAAATATATAAGGTGATAAATTTGACATATGACAAAAGGATATATCCAGTTGTTTTATGTGCTGGCCTAGGGAAAAGAATGAAATCTAATTTTCCAAAGGTTATGCATTATGTTCTAGACAAACCTATGTTGTGGTGGGTTATAAGGTCCTTTAAGGGTTTACTGGATAACGTGCCTATAGTTGTAATTGGGAAGAATAAAGACGTTATTTCAGGTTATTTTTCAGACAAAGAGATAAACTATGTAATTCAGGCTGAACCGCTTGGCACTGCGCACGCTGTTCTTTGTGCATATGAAAGTATAAAAACACTTTCTAGCCAAGATTTTTTGCTCGTGTTGCCTGGCGATATGCCGTTAATAAAGAGAGAAACTATACAGAACTTGTGTAAGATGTCTGAACTAGACCAGGATATTACTTTTATTACTTGTAAAGTTGAAAACCCCTCTGGGTACGGGCGAATTATTAGAGACCTAGATAATAACTTTGTAAGAATTGTTGAAGAAAAGGATGCAACAGATGTTGAGAAAGATATAAAAGAAATAAATGCTGGCATATATCTTATTAAGGCAACTTTGTTAAAGTTACTTTATGATATTAAGAATGCTAACTCTCAAGGCGAATACTATCTTACTGATTTATTAGAACTTGCTATAAAAAATGGATATAAGGTTAATACCATGGAGGTTTTTGATCAAAAAGAGATTCTGGGCGTGAATTCACAAATGGATCTTATACAAGCTCAGGAAGAAGCTAGAAATTTTATAATTAAAAATCATTTGGAAAATGGCGTTCAGATATTTGATATAAATTCAACCTGGATTGGGCCTGAAGTATCAATAAGTTCTGGAGCAAGAATTATGCCATCTTCAATTTTATATGGACATAGTAAAATTGGGGTCTCCACAATAGGTCCGTTTTCTAATATAGAGGATTCAACGATAGGAGATAATTGTAGCGTTTTTTATAGCGTAGTAAGAAAATCTACAGTAGGAAACAATGTGACTATTGGGCCTTTTTCTCATATAAGAGAGAGAACGATCCTAAAAGATAATATTAGGATAGGCAATTTTGTAGAACTTAAGAAAACAGAGATTGAAAGTAATTCTAAGGCTTCACACTTATCGTATTTGGGCGATACCTATGTGGGTTCGAACGTGAATGTTGGGGCGGGTACTATTACGTGTAACTATGATGGATTTGATAAACATAAAACTATTATTGAAGACAACGTTTTTGTGGGTAGCGATTCAATTTTGGTTGCACCAGTAAAACTTTCAAAAGGATCTATGGTTGCGGCAGGATCTGTTATAACTAGGGATGTGCCAGAAGACTCTCTTGGCATTGCTAGGGCACAACAAGTGAATAAAGCTGGATGGGTAAAAACTTTCAAAAAAACAAAGAATAGGAAGAAAGATGATCAAGCATAAGGCTTTAATTTAACTAAGTGAAAGGAGCATGTTTTAGTGGATAACTCTTCTTATGCTATCTTTTCTGGTTCTTCAAATGTGGCTTTGAGCAAAGAGGTTGCTAGCTTTTTGGGAAGAAATCTAGGGGCTGTAAATATAACTCGTTTTAGCGATGGTGAAATTTACGTCAGGATTGAAGAATCAGTTAGAGGAAAAGATATATTCCTAATTCAGTCAACTTCTAGTCCTGTAAATGAGAGACTTATGGAACTTTTAATAATGGTTGATGCATTCAAGAGGGCATCTGTTTCTTCTATTAACGTTATTATTCCATATTTTTGTTATGCCAGACAGGATAGGAAGGTTAGGGGTAGAGAACCAATTTCTGCAAAATTGGTTGCAAATCTTATTGAACGTGCAGGCGTTGATAGAGTTATTGGCATAGATTTTCATACGGGACAAATTCAAGGTTTTTTTGATATATTGGTTGACCATCTTACTGCTATACCAGTTTTTGATGCATATCTAAAGTCAAATTTTGAGCTGGACAACCTTGTAATCGTTTCCCCGGATATAGGTGGTGTCAGCAGAGCAAGAATTTTGGCAGAAAGAATTGGAGTTCCACTCGCAGTTGTGGATAAGAGAAGACCTCTTCCTAATCAGGCTGAGGCTGTCAATATAATTGGTGATGTGGAAGGTAAGAGATGCGTTGTTATTGACGATATAGTTGATACTGGCGGTACAATGGTTGAGGCGGCTCACATATTGAAGAAAAGTGGTGCGAAGGAAGTACTTGGAGTTGCAACTCACGGTATTTTGTCTGGACCAGCTGTTGAAAGAATAACAAAATCTGATTTTTCACACTTTATAGTTACTAATACTATTTATCACCCAGATGAATTCTATGGTTATAAGATCAAAGTTATTTCAGTTGCAAGGCTTATTGCTGAATCTATTAAGAGAATTGCTCTTTCAGAATCAGTTAGCGAGCTATTTAGATGAAATGTTTTTTAAGTTAAATTAGCTTTGAATGAAAAATTTGAGTTATATAGTGTATTATGTAAAAATAAATAATAAATAATAAATAAACTCTAAAAGGAGGATACCTTGTATTTAAGACAATTCAAGGTTTTTTTAGTAGCAGCTGAAAGAGAGAGTTTTACCCAGGCCGCTAAAGAGCTTTATTTAACTCAACCTGCTGTTTCATTTCAAATTCAAGCGCTAGAGGATTTTTTTGGAGCTAAGTTATTTAAAAGGACAGGGAGAAAGGTAGAGCTTACAGACGCAGGAGATGCGCTTTTGCCATATGCAAGGAAAATTATTGAGGCTATGGAAGAATCCAAAAAAGCAATAGAACAGGTTGGCGCAGCCAAAACTGGTAAACTGGTAGTTGGAGCTAGTACAACTATAGGTATTTATATACTTCCACCGCTTATAGCTATATATAGATCTAAATATCCTCAAACTATAATTTCTATCAGAGTTGAAAACACCGAAGGTATAGAAGAGGCACTGTTAAGAAAAGACATAGATTTTGGTTTAATAGAAGGGTTTGTTAAAAGTTCTTACGTTAAGAGGGAAAAATTTAGAGACGATGAACTTGTTTTAATTGTTCCTGCTCATCATCCTTGGCCAGATGTCATAGAGTTGTCCGATCTTATGATAGAGCCGCTCATATTAAGGGAAGAGGGATCGGGTACCAGAATGGTTTTGGAAGGAGCTTTGATGGAAAAAAGCCTTTCTATATCTGATTTGAACGTAAATATGGTTTTAGGAAATACAGAAGCAATCAAACATGCAGTTGCGGCTGGTCTTGGAGTTTCTTTTGTTTCAAAGTGTACGATTGGCAAAGAACTTGCTTTAGGACTTTTAAGGATTGTGAGAGTGAGAGGTTTTAATGTTATGCGTGAGCTTTTTATAATAAGAAGGGAGAACGAAGAGCTGTCTCCTTATGCTGAAAGGATTTTGAGATTTTTAAACAAACCGACGCCTATTGAGACACCATTTTCTTCTACAGAATAACTATGGAAGTATTGTATAGAAAATATAGACCGACTACATTTGACGATATGATTGGGCAGGATGCCGTGAAGACTGTTCTAGAAAATGCTTCAAAGCTTGATGATCCTCCGCACGTTTATCTCTTTGCTGGTATAAGAGGAACAGGAAAAACTACAGCTGCAAGAATATTTGCAAAAGCGCTTAATTGCACTTCTAAAGACAAGAAACCCTGCTTGAACTGTGAATCTTGTAAAAAATTCCTAGAGAATTCGCTTGATTATGTTGAAATGGACGCCGCAACGCATAGCAGTGTGGAGGATGCAAGGGCATTAAGAGAGATGGCTTTGATTGCGCCTATGTCTGCGAAGTACAGAATATTTGTAATTGATGAGGTGCATCGCTTAAGTCCTTCTGCTTTTGATGCCTTGTTGAAGATAATTGAAGAACCACCCCCTTTTTCAATTTTTATATTTGCAACAACCGAACCTTACAAAGTTCCAAAAACTATTCTTTCTAGGGTTTTAAGATTAGATTTTTCTCCTGTTAATCCTGAACTTTTAGCATCTTATCTTGAAAAGATAGCCAACCTTGAAGGGTATAAACTTGAGAAAAATTTGCTTATGGCTATCGCAAGAAGAGCAGAAGGATCCGTTAGAGATTCATTAACTTATTTACAACAAATTTTTATGCTTTTTGAAAAGAAAAGTCTTTCAACTGAAGATATTTATTCTGTACTTGGCATACCTGATGATAAGATCATTTCAGATATAATGAGATTTTTATATGAAGGTGATCTTAATGAGCTTGTTAATCTTATGGATTCCTTAAGAACATCTTCTATAAGTCCGTTTGCAATTGTTGATTCTTGGATATATTTTGTTTTGTCAAGAATTAACGTTGATACAAAAGCTCTAAAATTTATTGACAGACTTATTAGTCTGAAAAACGATTTGAAGTATGATTCTAATCCTTTTATGAGACTTGAGCTGGAAGTTTATGCTATATTTTCTCTTTTAAATAGTAGTGTAGAAATAAATAGTGAAAGCAATTTGCAATCCCTAAGTAGTGTAGAAAAAAGAGATATTAAAGATATTAAAGATGTTGATCTTAATAACGCTAAAGAGCACAGCGCAGATCTAACTATTGATCAGATTAATAAGGCTTATTTAAAAGTACTCGAACAAATCAAGAGCACCAACCAACTGCTGCATGCGAAGTATGTTGCAGCTAAACCTATTAAGTTTGAAAACAACAAAGTTATCTTTGGTTTTTCAAAAAAGGAATCAAGATGGCATAAAGAACAATTTGACAACAATAAAGAAGAAAGAGAGATGATAAGAAAGCAACTTTCTAAAGAATTGGGAGTTGAAGTTCAAGTTGCAAGCGAATTCATCGAAAAAGAAACTAAAAGGGAATCAAAAGTCAAATCTTCTGGTTTAACTTTTCCTGATATTCTTCAACACTTTAATGCAAAAGAGATCAAAAACGATTAAAATTGAGAAAGGCAACTTTGATATAAATTAATTTTAGGGAGGTTGTGTTTATGATACCTGGAATGAAAAAGGCTCAACAGATGTTGGAAAAATTTCAAGCAGAACTTGCTAATTTGGAGGTAGAGGCTAAGGCAGGCGGAGACCTTGTTAAGGTGGTTGTTACGGGCGATCAAAAGATAAAGTCTATAACCCTTGATCCCTCTCTTAAAGAAGAAGATTTACAAACTTTAGCGGATCTTATAATGGTAGCAGTCAATAATGCACTTGATGAAGTAAAGGAAGCGGGAATGAAAAAAATGCAAAAAATGGGGCTCCCTGGTTTGTTCTAATGAAATATCCCAAACCCTTAAGCGATCTGTCTTATGAATTGTCTTTACTTCCTGGAATTGGGCCAAAGATGGCCTTAAGGTTGGCTTTCTTTATTTCTCAAAGAGGTAGTGATAAGAATCTTTCTCTAATTAAAGCGTTGCATAATTTGAAAAATTTAAAAAAATGCTCTCAGTGCAACGCTTTGTCTGAAGAAGATCCTTGTGATATATGTTCGGATTTATCTAGGAGCGATGAAATTTTATGTGTTGTTGCAGATGTAAGGGATATGTGGAAGATAGAATCGACTAAATCGTATTACGGCAGATACTTTGTGTTAAACAGCTTAATCGTGCCTTTGGAAGGAATTGATCCTGAAAAGGCGGGTATGAGGGAATTATTTGATTTGATTTGTGCTAAAAGGCCTAAAGAAATTGTGGTTGCATTTGATTTCAGTATTGAAGGTCAAACCACCTCGTTGTATATAAAAGAAAGACTTTCAAGTCTACAGGATAAGTTAGGATTTATGCCTGAATTAACTAGACTTGCTGTAGGACTTTCAATGGGTGACAATCTAGAGACCACGGATGAATTTACGATTTCACAAGCAATGCTTTATAGACAGAAAATATAACTTTTAAATCTGATGGTAAAAAAATGATACTCAATACCTATACTTTAAGTGAAGAAGTATTTTATTGTTATAAAGCATTAACATTATATTTGTCTGATGTTTAAGATCATTAGTGAACAATACAAAGATTACTTCTTATCAATAGGAGCAAGCTTAATTCTCGTTCCTCAGGAAAATGTAGGCAAAATTATTTATTTACAAGGCAATATAGATCATATTGAGTGTGTGAGAAACTTTAAAAAGCATCCCTTTTCCAAAGAAAAGTTGATAGAATATATAGTTTTTTTGAATGATAGGTCATCGTTTCGGGCTATTTCTGATGAAGAAACCTTTTTAAAACTTCACCAGTTGGCAAAATATACTAAGTGCGAAAGGCCTGAAGGCATATCGTACAAAAATGTCTTTTCAAAAAAGTATTTTTCTTCCCTTTTGTCTAGGGCTCCAATTATAATCTTAATTTTGTCGATTTTATTTGCGATCTGTGTTTTTGCAGGTAAATTTTATAATAAGCCTAGTAGGATTTTTTATGGTGAGCCTAGTATTAACATTATTTATCCCCAAGGAGACTCAATACAGCTTAAAGATATTGAAAATGGCCTCTTTTTAGAAGTTCAATCAACTGGTTTTAACCCGAAAGAAATTGAAATTCTTGTAGATGGTAGCTTGGTTTACAAGAAAGAAAATTCAAAAGATCTCTATTATCAATGGTTTCCTCCAGGGCCAGGTATATATAAAATTGTGGCGCGTTCTTTCTATGATGGAAACTATATTTCTTCTAAAACCTTAACAGTTTACGCACAAGTTTCTGAAAATAGGAATGCTACACAATTTAATAATGAATCAGCTTCGGTTTATAGAGCTGAAAAGATTGTAATAGGGAATCCGACTATAATGTATTCTGATCCTAGTGAGTCTAAAGTTGTTGGAATGATAAAGCAAGGCACGAAGGTTGAAGTTATTGAAAAGGCTATTAGTAAAAGTTCAAAGCTTTACAGATTAAAAAGGGCTCTTAGCTTATATACTGATGGTTCTTTTATAAATTTTAAAGAAGGCGAATTGCTAAGGCTATATGACGCATCAGGAGATGTACTCACTTTGATGTATAAAAAGGATGATTCAATTGGTTTGCTAAGGCTTCAAGGCTCTTATCTACAAAAAGTTGAAAGTGAAGAATGGTATAAGGTAGTTTATAATGGCAAGGAAGGATGGATAAGTTCTTTCTTTACAGCGAGGTGACCTTATGAAGATAGCTATGATAGCACCTATAGCATGGAGGACGCCTCCAAGGCACTATGGACCTTGGGAACAAGTTACTTCACTTTTAACTGAAGGCCTTGTAGAAAACGGTTTGGATGTAACCTTATTTGCGACTGCAGATTCTATTACTTCTGCTAGACTTGTTTCTGTTGTGCCAAGAGGTTATGAAGAGGATGAAGATGCCGATCCAAAGGTTTTGGAGTATCTTCATATTTCTAACGTTTTTGAAATGGCAAATGACTTTGATATAATACACAATCAGTTTGACTTTATGCCTCTTTGTTTTTCTAGGTTTACAAAAACTCCGATGGTTACAACTATACATGGATTTTCATCTGAAAAAATATTGCCTATTTATAAAAAGTATAATAAGCACGTAAGCTACGTATCTATTTCAAATTCAGATAGACATCCAGATCTTGACTACATTTCAACTATTTATCATGGGATCGATATAAAAAATTTCCCATTCAATCCACATCCTAAGGATTATCTTTTATTTTTCGGGAGGATGCATCCTGATAAAGGTGCTCATGATGCTATTAAAATAGCAATGGCTCTTAAAATGAAGCTTTTTTTAGCAGGTCCTATACAAGATAAGTCTTATTTTAGGGAGAAAGTAGAGCCTTATTTGTCAAAGGATATCGAGTATTTGGGCAGTGTTGGCCCTGATAAAAGAGGTGAGCTGCTTGCCAACGCTGTAAGCCTTCTTCATCCAATATATTTTAATGAGCCATTTGGTTTAAGCGTAGTTGAGTCACTAGCCTGTGGGACTCCTGTGTTGGCTTATAATAGGGGTAGTATGAGAGAGATAATTAATGAATCAGTTGGGGTGTTGGTTGATTCTCTCGAAGAGGCTATAGAAAAATTTAGCCTTATTTATAACATTAAACGAAGAGATTGCAGAAAACACGTAGAGGAAAGATTTACATCTCAAAGAATGGTAAATGAATATATTAGTGTCTATAAAAAAATATTAAGTAAATAATAAAGGGAGGACGAAAGCTGTGAATCTTGATTTGTATAAAGGTTCGGGGGTAGTGAAAAGATATATATTCAATCCGATTCTTACAAAAGATGATATACCTTATGAGGTGTCAACTGTTTACAATCCTGCTATTGCGATTTATCAGGATAAATACATATTAATCTTTAGAGCAGCAAAACTTAACGGTAGATCGATTTTGGGTAAGGCTATTTCTAAAGACGGTTTTAATTTTGAAGTTGAAAAAGAACCTTTTATGGTGCCTGAAAGAGAAGGCTATTTTGCCAAATATGAAAGTGCAGGAATAGAGGATCCGCGAATCACAAAAATTGATAATGTATATTACATTACATATAGTGCGTACTCAGAATATGGCGTTAGAATTGGTTTGGCGAAAACAACAGACTTTGAAAGAGTTGAAAGAGTTGCCCTTATTACAAGTGCAGACCATAGGAATATAGTGATTTTTCCAGAAAAGTTTGGTGATGATTACGTAAGATTAGATAGACCACATTCTGATATAATTCCTTGGTCTATTTGGATATCCTACTCAAAGGATCTCGTGCATTGGGGGAGATCTGACATATTGATAAAACCGAAGTCTTATCACTGGGATGAGTTAAAGGTTGGTCCTGGGGCTCCTCCGATCAAGACTAAAGAGGGATGGCTTAGTATTATTCACGGGGTTTATATGACTATGAGCGGTTCGGTATACAGATTAGGTGTAGCTTTACACGATCTAGAAGATCCGTCTAAAATCCTGGGGGTCTCTGATGAATGGATTCTTGAGCCTGAAGATGAGTGGGAAAGAGTTGGATATGTGCCCAATGTGGTATTTTGTTCGGCAGCTCTAATGGAACAAGACTATATCAGACTTTGGTGGGGTGCAGCAGACAGCGTAATTTGTACTGGCATTGCAAAAGTAGAGGATCTTGTGAACAAGTGCTTAAGTAGCAAGAGAAGTGCACTGTAAAATTAGCTTTAGATAGGTTTACTCATCTATGATATTGTAAAAGGCATCCCTTTGTGCTGGTTCGAAATTTGCTGATCTTATGATGTTTTCAAGCTCTTGTGTGCTTTGGGGTTTATGCTGTTGTCCCATGGCTGATGCTACTACGTTTTCTTCAAGCATTACGGAACCTAAATCGTTTGCACCACAAAGAAGGGCTATTTGTGCTACGTCCTTCCCAACAGTTAACCACGATGCGCCTATATTTGGTATATTGTCAAAAAATATTCTAGATAAAGCTAAAGTTTTTAGGTAATCTATTTTGTTTTCCCATTTTGTTTTGTTTTTTGATTTAAATATCCATGGGATAAATGCTATGAACCCTCCTGTTTCATCCTGTAGACTCCTTACCTTTTTGAAATGTTCAAGTCTATCGTCAAGTGTTTCTCCAAAACCTATAACCATAGTAGCTGTGCTCATCAGTCCAGAATAGTGAGCGATTCGGTGTATGTGTAGCCATGTGGAAGATGAGATCTTCTTTGGACTAATTGAGTGTCTTATCTTATCTACCAATATTTCAGCACCTGCGCCGGGGAGTCCTTGAAGTCCTGCCTCCTTTAATTTTTCTATTACCTCTTTATAGGAGATTTGCTCAATCTTTGAAAAGTGATCTATTTCTGCAGCTGATAAAGAATGAAGTACTATATTAGGATATTTTCTCTTAATGTGTTTAAAAATTTCAACGATATCCTTAAGCCTAAACTCTGGATCAAGACCGCCTTGAAGCATAATTTGAGTAGCTTTCTGTGCTACTGCTTCATCAACTCGTTTATAAATTTCTTCTTTTGAAAGCCTAATTGAATTTTTACTTCCAACTGGCACGCTAAAATAGCAAAATTTACAGTTCGAAGTACATACGTTGCTATAATTTATATTTCTATCTATGATGTATGTTACCTTCCTGTGACCAAACTCCGCTCTTACCTTGTCAGCTAATTTTGCAAGAGTAAAAAGCGGAAGGTCAAAAAGTTTTTTTGCTTCGTGTACACTTATTCGTTTTCTTATCATAAGCACTCCTTAATACTTCCCGAGCAAGATGCTCGGTTTACTCTAAGAACTCATTAATACTTCCCGAGCAAGATGCTCGGTTTACTCTAAGAACTCATTAACACTTCCCGAGCAAGATGCTCGGTTTACTCTAAGAACTCCTTAATACCTCCCGAGCAAGATGCTCGGTTTACTCTAAGAACTCATTAATACCTCCCGAGCAAGATGCTCGGGTTACTCTAAGAACTCCTTAACACCTCCCGAGCAAGATGCTCGGGTTACTATGA